>JAUXCL010000148.1 GCA_030618905.1 Bacteroidales bacterium
AACCCTTTTAAAGATCTTGATGGTTATAACTGCTTTGGTTGCAGTCCTGGTAACCAGATCGGGCTCCGGATGAATTTTTACGAGGAAGCTGACTGCAGGCATCCCTGGTTGAATTCAGAAAACGCCTTGCCGATATCGATGTTAAGGTATTTGATGCAGAAGGCACTTTATGCATGGCAAATTGCTATATTGTCATATTGCTATATTGCTATACTGTTATAATATATTTAACAATTTAACAATTTAACAATTTAACAATATTACAGTATTACAGTATTAAACTACAAGATTGCAATATTCATCAGTAATTTGAAAAGTATAATCAGGATACTCATAAATCGGCATCCGTGGCTCCGTTTCACCTATAGAGTAACCAAAAACACCTGCATATTCGTCAATATCTTCACCATAGGCTTTCATCTGCCTGAGGTATGCTGCGATAGATTTTGATTCGATAATGATCAGCCTGCCCATTTTTTCAATGATGGGACTGTGTGAGCGCGTATGGTCATGATCGAACTCCAGGATCCTGCGGCCATCATCAGTAATACCGATCACGCGGTAAGTAAGACTCTTGCCAACACCAGGAAGATTAAGCACATTTCTGTCGGTGGCCAGGAAAGGGATATTTGCCTCCTGCCTTATCATATTGATATTTTTAATCATCGCAGAAGCATTGTCCGGCAATTTCCTGATGTTATCCAGCTGGTTATCAGGCACAATACCAATCATTTTCTCTTCTATCTGCTCCTGCACCGCCCTTTCATTGGTGGCAAAAGCATAGCTGTTTTCCCGATACCCTTTCACAGAAAAGGTATAGTATGGAAGTACCCCAATGTCATTTAATACCTTGCGCAATTTCGCTGTGTGTCCTCGTTTAGAAGCCCCGGCAGTAAAAACCTGTTGGTTGGTAATGATCCAACCCGCTTTCAGTAACTTTTTAATTCCCTTTTCAGCCTCGGGGGTCACTTCCATGGCAGATTCAAAATGGGTCTGAATAACAAATTGCCTTATGCCTATTGCAGAAGCCTTGTCTTTAAATTCCCTGAGAATGGTGATCAAGCCTATATGGATACGTTGTGGAAGGTAGACCGGCAATCTGGTTCCAAGTCTGATACGAAGGATTTCCGCATGTTTATCTCCTTCAGCCCTGTTCTTATTCGCATCGGATTTTCTCAATGCCATATGATAAACTGCATCAAGAATCGCTTTAAGCGTTTTATCGGAGCTCATTAAAGCATCACCTCCGGTGATCAATATATCCCGAAGTTGGGTGTCTTCTTCGAAATAGCGCATCACCCTTTCCAGCTTATCCGGCCATTTCTCACTGGGTTTTAGCTTTTGCAGGTTAAAATTCAGGTTGCCCCGTTGAAAATCATACATCCGCTGACAAACAGCACAAAGCCCTCCACAAGCCCTGCCCATGGTATCCGGGATGATAATGGCCACTTCCGGGTACCTACGGTGGACATTATCACCGGCCGGGAGAATCCAACCTGCAGCATTGGGTTTGCCCGGTTCAACAATGTCTTCTTTTTCCCAGGCAGCAATTTCTCCAAACTCTTCAACCAGCTCGCGCGAATAAATGACATAATCCCTGATGGCCTGGTCGCTTCCTTTAAGTGATCCCGGTTCGCCAACATTGAGCAGCGACAGGTAATACGGATTCACAAAAGTTGGGATGCCCGCTTTCTTTGCATCATACAGAAGTTTCATTGTCCTTTTATCCAGTGTGTGGTTCAGCATATCGTTCAGCAATTCCGGCGATCTGACCGCAAAGCGCAATTGAAAAAGACGATCCTTCCACCACTCTGCCATGATCTTGTATTTCTCCTTGGAAGAGAGGCCTGCCGGGAATTTGAAGCGGGGGTCTTTCTTTTTACCACTATCCATCAGGTGAATATATTTGCGGATAATCCTGTCCTTGTTCCTATTCCTCATTTTCACAACATTCCCATCAAGCCCACTGGGATGTCTGTCCATCCACGACTGCACAAGATCTTTCTCAGGGATTGTCCTGCTGATCTTCCCCATAAATTGTCTGAAAAGCAAAATCATGTCGATGAGCAGATCATTGGAAATCAGGATATCTTCATGATTGTATAACATCCAGCAGAGGCTGAACGGATCGGATTTTACCTCGGTATTCTTAAGATTAGGGTCCGGATAATTGTGGCCTGCATGATCTAAGTAGTCTATGATCCGTATAGCTGCATAATCCTGCCAGGAAAGCACATCAAACTGCTCACGACCGGTCTTTTGATAAGTGTAAAACAGTTTGGCTTCCTGGTGAGTATCCAGGTAATCTTCAATCCAAACCCGGATCATCTGATTTACTTTCTCCAACTTGTCACTTTGGTCAAAAATGGCCTTTAAATCAGGATTCTCATCAATAAGAATTGTCAATAATTGTAATTTATTCTTCTCAAGCAATGATATCATAAGAAAGTGAGGTTAATTTCAATTGATTATTATTAAACATTTTAAGTCGAAAGATGTTTATAGTCTGAGTTCAACCTGGAAGCCAGGTGCAATGTTTTGTAAAATCCCTGCTTGAATTAATGCTCAGGGCTTGGTAAGTCAATCGTTGAACCTTTGATACAAAGATACCAATTTTTAACAATAAATTAAACAAGTAGAGTATGACTGGAGGAATATATGCTGTACCTGAAGGATACAATGAGCCGGTCCTGGACTATGCTCCCGGATCACCGGAAAGGCAGGAACTGCAAGCCATGGTCAAAGAGATGAGGGCCAAAGAAATAGATATCCCTATGATCCTTGGTGGCAAGGAGGTCAGGACCGATGATAAAATTTCTATTCACCCACCGCATGACCATCAACATACCCTGGGATATTTTTCCATGGGTGATGAATCACACGTTAACCAGGCCATCGATGAAGCGCTAAAAGCGCGTGCTGCATGGCAGGATCTGCCATGGGACCAGCGTGCTTCCATATTTTTGAAAGCGGCCGACCTGCTAGCCGGTCCATACCGTGCAAAGATCAATGCCTCAACCATGCTGGCACAATCGAAGAATGTGTACCAGTCGGAGATTGATGCAGCTTGTGAAATGGCGGATTTCCTGAGATTTAATGTGGAATTCATGAAAGACATCTATGAAGCCCAGCCAATTTCTTCAAAAGGTATATGGAATCGTGTAGAACAAAGACCACTGGAGGGATTTGTATATGCCATAACACCCTTCAATTTCACATCCATCGCCGGTAATTTATCAGCAGCACCTGCACTCATGGGCAATGTGGTAGTCTGGAAACCGTCCAACACCCAGATCTATTCAGCTTATGTATTGATGGAGATATTCAAAGCAGCAGGTTTACCGGATGGTGTGATCAACATGGTATTCGTTGATGGCCCCGTTGGTGGAAAGGTAATGGCCAGGCATCCTGATTTTGTGGGTGTCCACTTTACAGGTTCAACAGAAGTTTTCAGGAGGATATGGAAAGCGATTGGGGAAAATGTGATGCTGCACAACACCTATCCGAAGATTGTTGGCGAGACAGGTGGAAAAGATTTTGTCATGGTCCATAAGTCTGCTGATGCCAGACAGGTATCCACAGCTTTGGCCAGGGGTGCTTTTGAGTACCAGGGACAGAAGTGTTCAGCGGCTTCCCGGGCATACATTCCGTCAAATCTCTGGGCTGATGTTAAAGAAATGCTCATTAAAGATGTCAAATCATTTAAGATGGGAGGGGTGGAGGACTTTTCTAATTTCATCAATGCCGTAATCGATGAGATAGCCTTTAAAAAAATTACCGGGTATATCGAGCAGGCCAGGAAAGATAAAGATGCAGAGATAATCGTTGGAGGTGCTTATGATGATAAAGTGGGATATTTTATCGAGCCTACTGTGATCCTTACTACTGACCCTAAATATCTCACCATGCAGGAGGAGATATTTGGCCCGGTACTGACCATTTATGTGTATTCGGAAGACAAATATGAAGAAACCCTGGATCTGGTTGACCAGACTTCGCCATATGCGCTGACAGGGGCCATTTTTGCCCTGGATCGTTATGCCATCAATGTGGCAATGCGCAAATTGACCAATGCTGCAGGAAACTTCTATATCAATGACAAGCCAACCGGAGCAGTTGTGGGGCAGCAGCCCTTTGGCGGTGCCAGGGCATCCGGCACAAATGACAAGTCTGGCTCATACCTGAACTTGTTAAGATGGGTTTCACCAAGAACAATCAAGGAAACCTTCATCCCACCGGAAGATTACAGATATCCCTTCTTACAAGAAGATTGAAAGTTGATCCCGATAGCTATCAGGACTGTTCACTGTTCACCGTTCACAGTTCACTTCTTCAGCACATATCTCTTCTTAGGCGATGTGCTGTGTGAATAAGAAGAGCGGCTTGAATTGGCCTTGTAAGCCTTTACGCGGGATTTCTTCTGGTATTTAACATGCTCGTTGGTACAGTATTGCTTTCCTGCAGAACAGGATACGCCAGATATGGCAAGAGCCAGGATGAAAATGGCAGGTAGTATAAGTCTTTTCAGGGTTTCCATAGTGATGTAATAGCTTAGAAACCAGATTACAATTCTTTCTGGGTGTATTTCGGTTGATAAAAATACAAAAAAAATAATTAACCGGGCATAATAAGGCATCCAATTATATGTATCTTTGATTCAGTTATGGTGATGTATTCATCTCATGGATGCATCTAATAGGGAATCGGGTGTGAATCCCGAACAGTTCCCGCTGCTGTGATTCCTGGCTCATGAGAGCCAAACTTTCTGGTACTCACAGAACCACTGTCCGCGCTCTTGCGGATGGGAAGGTTACCAGAAAGAGGATAAGTCAGAAGACCTGCCGTAATGGAAACCACATATTCAATGCTTTCGGGTAAAAGGCCATGAGAACATACACACTAATTTACATCCTACTTATCATAATCACTGCACAAGGGCAAGAGGTCGATGACACAGTCAGCCTTAACAGGGTAGATATCAGCGCATCCAGATTAAGCCCTAATGCAGGATATAAGATAAGTGCAATTGACTCCCTTTCCATTCAGGAAAATATTTATGATAACCTGGGCAACCTTTTGGCAATGCACTCAACCATTTATATCAAATCATACGGGCAGGGTGGTATTTCAACAGCATCTTTTCGTGGAACCGGTGCCTCCCACACACAGGTCTATTGGAATGGGCTCAAACTGACTTCTCCTATGCTAGGGGAAACGGACCTGTCGACAATTCCAAATGCTTTTTCTGATAATATTTCCCTGGATTATGGGGGCAGTTCTCTGGCAAGGGGAAGTGGAGGCTTCGGAGGAGCAATAAGCATCGATAACCAGCCAGATTGGGATCGTCGGGTGTCGGTAAAACTGATGCAAAGCTTTGGCAGTTTCCGGACATTTCATACCCTTGCAGGATTTGGTGTAGGAAATCAAAAGCTCCAATCCAATACACGTATCTTTCACCAACAATCAGCCAATGATTTCACTTATGTAAACCGGGGCAAGCCAGGCGAACCAGTTGAAAAACGTGAAAATGCTGCATACAGAAATACCGGCTTATTCCAGGAATTCTATTTCCGGATAAAAAAAGACCAGGTACTCAGTGCTAAAATTTGGGCTCAATGGAACGACCGGGAAGTTCCTGCTCCAACGCTCGTGGCACCAGGCGTCAAGAATGAGCGTATGGAGCAACAGTTTGTCAGGTCGGTCCTTGACTGGAAAAAATACTTTACAAAAGGGTTCCTGGATATAAGGGCGGGTTATTTCTACGACTCTGATCGATACCAGAATGAAGAAGCCCATATCAATACCCGGAACACAGTACATTCTGCATATCTGAAAGCAGGGATGGGCAAAACATTCAGTTCGAATTTTAGCCTGAAAGGTGAAATCAGCCATACTTATTACCATGCTTTATCTCCCAATTTGGATGGCAGCCGGACCCAAAACCAAAGTGCAGTTTATGTAAACGGACAATACAAGCTAAAAAACAGGTTCTTCACCGACCTGATCCTGAGACAGGAATTGATTGATGAGAATTTTTCTCCTCTCTTGCCATCACTTGGACTTGAATATCGCTTGCTGAAAAGTGAAGATCTGCGGATCAAAGGTAATATCAGCAGGAATTACCGTGTCCCCACCCTAAATGATCTGTATTGGGGAT
>JAUXCL010000033.1 GCA_030618905.1 Bacteroidales bacterium
TCGTCCGGGTTTTCGTAATAGTTCCACCAGTGGCGGATCATGCCGTCTTCCATGGCATCAATCAGGCGAAATTCATAGCAGCCATCAGTTAAGCTAATGGTATCATTATAAATCATATCATCCTCAAAAATTGATCTTTCAAAGATGATCTCGCCGCAATCATTGCTGATGGTATAAGAATTATCAACGGCCCTGCCCAGGTCATTGGTCTCAATGTGGAGAACAAAGCTGCCGGGTAAAATTTCAGGCAATTTAACCATGGATGTCATGGTATTGTTCATTGGATAATCATCTTCAATGCCATTAGGATTATCCACAGTAACCTGGAAAACAGGAGTTTTACTGAGCCCTTCCCAGGAGGGAGGCGGTAAATTTACCTCTTCCTGTTCGAGAAATTCCAGCTGTCCGTACCAGGTGAAAGTGGATTGATCTCCACCTTTTAAACCATAGGTAATATCCAATGTTTTCATGGTATTTTGGCCGGTATTGCGAATAATAATTCGTGGATTACTACAGATGGGGTTCACCCTGCCGTAGGAGTCTTTTGCATTGGGGGCGATGATATCTTCCATGCGTGCATCAGTTTTGAAGTTTGGCGGCCCGTAATAAAACAACTGATGTGACATCCTGAATTCTCCATCCTTTTCGCCATTATCCTTGTATGCTTCAATACCATAATTGATGTCCATGGTATCTCCTGGCTGAACCAGGCCGGTCAGTTCGAAATCATATTCATCGACCCTGCTTCCCGGGCACCAGCCAGCCCTGTCAAATGGCCAGGTTCCGCCCTGCGGATAAATTGGATTAAAGCTGCAGTCTGTCCATACATTCCAACGAAAATGCTCCCATTCGTTGATGTAATAAGTATGGGTTTTACTGTCCCATTCACAACAATTCCGGGGGCCGCTATGACCGTGGCCCGAGATCCTTGCCCTTAGCATTATCCCCGATGCATCTTTCCGAAGGATTATTTTTTTGGCTTTCAGCACAGAGTCATCTGCCAGGTCAGAATACTTGTATGTCCCAAACGGATACAGGTTCTCCATCGCAATGACGTGCCTGGGCGGTGTACCGGGAATGAGTAAAAATTTTAGATCCAGCAATTCCTGGTTATTACCTGATGAAATATCTACTTCTCCGCGCAGCAGTGGTGCATAATCGGTAACATCATAAGTCCATGACCAGCCCTTATCGCCACCCAGCTCCAGGCGTTTTCCATAGGGGGTTACAAAACTGCCCAACTGAAAGGATTCCACGGTGTCGCCCAGGGGTTTGTATACCAGGGTATGGGTCAGGTAGTCCCATTCCCCGCAGGGAAATTTATCCCCTTTGGTACTGGAATCACATTTGAGTGTTCTGACCATGAGTATCTTTTCAAACTTCAGTGGCCCCATTGGGAACATAAAAGTACCCCTATAATGCTGGTTCCATCCTTCAGGACTGGGATCATCAAAAGTAAAGGCCTGGATTACAATGGTATCGCGTTGCGCATACAAGCTAGCGGCAGATATAAAAATATTAATGAAAGTCAGCAGCAGCACTACAAAAATAGAGGTGATAAAGGACTTGTCCATCTAATTTATGAATAATAAGTAAATCGAAATATGGACAAATGTAAGAAATCATCAATAAACCTCACCTCAGATATCAAATCACCTCAGCAGGATCTTTTTGGCCAGGCAATCCTCATCATTCCTGAGAAACACGATATAAGCACCTGTGGGTAAGAAAGATAGGTCAACTTGTTGATGGATATTATCTGATCCCTCCGGAATTGTTTTCTCAAACACCACCTTATTCAACATGTCTTTGATCACCAATGAATAATTCAACTCCGGATTCATTTGAATATTTATCGTGAATACTCCATTTGATGGATTTGGATAGATTGCAAACTCATGAGCAATTGCTGGTTTTTCCTGTATGCCAACTGCTGAATTATATAAAGGGGACTCCCATAAGCCTCTCCCATATGTGGCGGCCTTGATCTTACCGGCAGTATAATTGATTTCCATTTCAAGGATAATGACATTAGGTAATCCTCCGCTAAAGTCCACCCATTCGTCCAATTCATTATTTTTATAATAGATGCCGATATCTGTGCCAATATAAATGCCATCGTCCGTTTCGTCTTGATATACGGCACAATTAGCCGGCATGTTGGGCAGGTTTAAGGTGATATTTTCCCAGGTTTGTCCTGCGTCTGTGGTCATATAAACCTTTTCTTCCTGATTAAAACCTGAAAATACCGTCCACATGTGTTTTGGATCCTTTCCGGAGATAGCAATATCCTTGATGTTGAGCCCCCCAACCGGTAAACCGCCAGTTATATTTGTCCAGCTCTCCCCATCATCTTCGCTTACCCAGAGGCTCCGGTAATCTGCCACATATATGTAATTAGTGTCAGAAGGTGCCACTTCCAGACAAATGAATTCATACAGGTGACTAACTGCGTCTGAGATAATCTCCCAATCATCTCCTCTGTTTGTACTTTTATATACATCATCGAAAGCTGAATAAATGCTTGATGAATTCACCGGGTTCATAATGTAAGGCGGGTTAAATCTCTGGTTTGCTCCCGGGGGATGAATATTGGTAGAGCTGTTGCCGCCATTTATGGACCTGACCAGGCCAGTGCCATAGCCGCCATAATACATAATTTGAGGGTCATTATAATCGATGAAGTTGTCGCAGGCTTCAGCAAGCAACAATTCTGTAAATTCACCATCATTAAATAAGGTTGTTCCATTGTCCTGTGGACTGGCGATTGCCAGTTGATCATCTCCATCGTATAATCCCAGCCTGTAAATCTGATAGATGACAATCCCATCACTTATATCCAGCCATTCATCACCAGTGGCCTGTAATTGATAGATCCCGCCATCGGTACCTGTATACAGCTTTTGATCCAGTGGGCTGTAGATAAGGTGATGGATGTCGGCGTGGACATAATCTGCACCACCCCAACCAAGCCAATGTGCATTGAGGTCCCATGAAACACCTCCATCAAAAGATTCCCAAATATTGACACCTCCGACATGGATATGATAGGGATCAGTTGGTGAAACAACCAGGGAAAGTGTAAACCAACCCTGGCCACCAGTATCATTACCTCCGGCAGCCCATCCCAAAAGGTTCAAGCTTGTAGCTGCAGATGAATGTGTCCAGCTGCTCCCGTTATCCTCAGACATGTATACACTGTGAAAACCGGACGTTTGGGCATCACTGCAAAGCAGGTATACCATATCGGGATCGGCAGAGGTAACACCAAGGGTAATACGATTAACCTGGCTGGGTGTAAAACCAATATTCTGAATTGCACCAAAAGAATCTCCACTGTTTGTTGACTGAAATACATTAGCCCCGCCGAAATAATTGAATGAAGTAGCATAAATAATGCTAAAATCCCCGGGTCGGTACTCAAGGTCTTTGATATTACCTGGCAAGACCAGGCTCCATTCAACCCCGGCATCACTGCTTTTATACAAACCAGTACTTGTAGCTGCCAGCATAATGTTCGGATTTATTGGGTCCATGATGATCTCGTTAACCTGTTTGGTTTGATACAGCTCGAAATTCAATCCGGTTTCTTCCCAATGATATCCCCCATCAGTTGATCTCAACACCCCTACGCTGAATGTTTCCCACCACACATCCCGGGTCCCTGTGGCCAGGTACATGCTGTCGGGATGGTTGGGGTTGATCTCAAGATCTGACACTCCCAGGGAAGGGAGATGATCGGTGAGCACATCCCAGGTGAGGCCTCCATCTGTGGTTTTCCACAGGCCTCCGGAGGGTGCTCCTACAAAAATTGTATTTGGATCAGCAGGATGAAAAGTGATACAATCAATCCTGCCCACACCGCCCGGTCGAAACCCACTCAGGATCATGGGTGCATAGAAGGGCCCCAGGCTTGTCCAGTTACCAAAGCGCTCCCTTCCTGTTTCCCTTTGTTTTGTAATTTTCTTTGCTTCATTCCAATAAACAGCAGTTGGGAATGTACCATCTTCGCCCACACGTCCCTGCATGTAAAAGGCAGTTCTGTTGAATTGTTTTTGGGCACGGATATTTTCTTCATCGTTTTGCTGAAGCCACTGCTGATAAGCTTTTTGCACTTCAAAGAAATCAATTGTGTTGCGCTTGTCTTCAGGAAGATAACGCATCCATGGCTGTGCAAGTCCTGTCCCTGACAGGAAAACGGATATAATCAATAATATCAGGAGATTTTTCATTTTTGGGTGGTTTTAAATGCTTGATAAATATAATACAAAACAAAAGTAATAGCACCAAAAATGAAATGATTGTTTTACATACAGGAGATATGGTTTTGCAAAATGAGCATCCCATTGAACAGAGGAATAAGAACAAAGGAACAGAGGATTTTAGATTTTCGAAGTTTTCTGCTACGCTGGTTGAGTACTACCGGTCATGCCGAACCGCCAAAGGCGGTAGGTACCCCCGTCAATAAAGCTCCAAACCCTCAAACTTCTAATTCAAAAAAAGATCCCAAATACATCATACAGCGAACATCGAATACCTAACATCAGAGTCTAAATTGTAAAGTATAAATACTGAATTGTAAAAAACAATTCTTATTCCTCTGTTCATTGTTATTTCTTCTCTTCTGCAAGCTTCTTCAGCAGTTCTTCCTGCAGGGTTTTGCTTACCGGCATATATTGGTAGAAATCCATTGAATAGTTAGCACGACCGCTGGAAATATTCCTCAGCTGGGTAGCGTAACCAAACATTTCCATTAATGGAACAAAGCCAACCAGTTTCTGTGACCCTTTCCTGTGTCGCCGCATTGACTCTATCTTTCCACGTTTGCGGTTCAGGTTTCCAACGATATCGCCAATGTACTCATCCGGTGTGTTAATTTCAATTTTCATCATCGGTTCTTTCAGGACAGGACTGGCTTTTCTGAAACCATATTTAAATCCGATAGATGCGCAGGTATGGAATGCCATATCCGAAGAGTCGACCGGATGATATTTCCCATCCACCAGCACCACTTTTACGTCCACAACCGGGAATCCTGCAAGCACCCCTTCTTCCATGGTTTTTGTAATCCCTTTATTAACTGAAGGAATGAATTCTTGTGGAATGGCTCCTCCTTTGATGTGGTTAATGAATTCATAACCCTTGCCATCATTGGGTTCCAGACGCATAACGATATGGGCAAACTGGCCTCTGCCTCCGGATTGTTTGGCATATTTATAATCCACACGTATCTCGTTGGTGATGGTTTCCCTCATGGCCACTGCAGGTTCTCCAACTTCTACTTCCAGGTTGAATTCATGGCGCAGCCTGTCGATGATGATCTCCAGGTGTAATTCGCCCATACCTGAAACTATAGTTTCTTCAGTTTCTTCGTCGAACCGTATATTAAAAGAAGGGTCTTCTGTGGCCAGTTTATGTAAAGCTTCCCCCAGTTTCGACTGGTCTTTATGTTTGGCGGGTGAGATTTTCAGCTCAATGACAGAGGGAGGAATCTGAATTGATTCCAGGTGCAGTGGGTTGCCGGGATCACACAAAGAATCACCTGTTTTGGTGATTTTCATTCCGATCAGGGCTATAATTTCACCGGGACCTGCCTCCTGTATCTCTTCACGGTCTTTAGCATGGATTCTAAGGATCCTGCCAATACGTTCATGTTTACCCTTGGTGGAATTATAGATCTGCATCCCACTTTTCAATTGCCCGGAATAGATTCTGATAAAAGTCTGCTGCCCAACGAAGGGATCATGGATCAGCTTGAAAGCCAGTGCGGAAAAAGGATCCTGCGGGCTGGGGTTACGGGTATGAGATTTTTCTTCATTATCGATATCTGTCCCTACAATAGCGCCAATATCGAGAGGTGAAGGCAGGTAATCGATCACGGCATCCAGCAACAGCTGCACACCCTTGTTTTTATAAGCTGCTCCACAAAAAACCGGTGTGATCATTAACTTGAGTGTGGCATCCCTGGCTGCCTGCTTCAGCTGTTCCACGGGGATGTCCTGGTCATCCAGGTAAAGTTCCATGATCTCATCATCGTAATCAGCGATTTTCTCGATCAACTTTGTACGTGCTTCTGAGATTTTCTGCCTGTATTCTTCCGGAATGTCTATTTCAACACGCTCGAGATCCTGAAATAAATATGCTTTTTGATCGATTACATCGATGATTCCGATAAAATCATCTTCGGCACCAATGGGAAGTTGAAATGCCAGGGCATTCGCGTCGAGGTATTTATCCATTTGGGAAATGACCTCATCAAATTCAGCCCCTGTTCTGTCCATTTTATTGATAAAAGCTATCCTGGGGACCTTATAACGATCGGCCTGGTTCCAGACAGTTTCGCTTTGAGGTTCAACACCTCCAACTGCGCAGAATAAAGCGATCATTCCATCAATGACGCGCAATGAACGCTCTACTTCCACCGTGAAATCCACGTGTCCGGGTGTGTCAATAAGGTTGATCCGGGCTTTATTCCAGATACAGGAAATTGCAGCAGAGGCAATGGTAATACCCCTTTCCTGTTCCTGTTTCATAAAGTCCATGGTGGCCTGTCCGTCGTGAACTTCACCAATTTTACGGTTGATTCCCGTGTAATACAAGATCCTTTCGGTAACAGTGGTTTTGCCTGCATCAATATGGGCGGCAATACCTATATTTCGGAGATTTTTTAAGGTCATTTTTCTTAAGTTAAAATTTTCAGGCCGCAAAAGTACAGAATAATCCAATTGCAAGGAAAAAAAATACAGGCATGCTGAAAAACATACCTGTATATTTATATAGAGAAATTAATTTTTATGTGCGTTGGGCCTACTGTGATCCTGCAGGTTCCTTGCCTTTTTGATCTTCCAGTGGAGGCTTTCCAGCCATGATATAACTGAACAAGCCAGCAAGATCGAGATAATTATCTTTGTCTAATACCACTTCGTATTCCTTGCCGCCTTTGATCTGTATCGGCAAGCTCCAGATCACAAAATAACCTTTGAAAAAACTGGCTTTGGTAACCACCCACATTTGTTCTTTTGGATCCTTGATGGTATAAGAAATAAAGTCCTTGGGCCGGGAAGAAAGCATAGATACTTCAAAACCTGTGATGGTCCGGAATAGCTGATCCCAATAAAAAGTCATAACAGACACCACCCTGCTTTGCATTAAAGCAGTATCGGTAGTTTCAACGAACTGGGATTCAATAAAGGACTTATTGTTAGTAACCAGGGTATCATAAATGTTAAAAGGATTCTCTTCAAAAAGGGCTATTTGCAATACCAGGGGAATTGTGTCAGGGAAATCAAATTTAACATACAATACAGCAACATCATCCGGAAGGGATTGCTGTGCATTGATCTGAAGTGCAAATAGTAGTATGAATAGCGATAAAATCAATCTTTTCATGATTAAAAGTTTTTTTAGATAAAATATTCTTCTTTTGCAAAGGGCCAAATTAGTAAATTTATCGAGGTGGGGGTAATAATACCATGTTTTTTGGGTAAAAATACGTAATCCTAACTTTGGCTAATCTTTGCCCAGGAATCCCGCAAGGAAACCGTACGGTTAATCACCAATTTTTCTGCACTGGTATATTTGGGATCAATACAGAAATAGCCTAACCTTTCAAACTGAAATTGATCACCGGGCCTGGCCGTTTTCAGGCTGGGTTCCACTTTGGCATTTAGCAATTCCAGTGAGTTGGGATTAAGGTTGGATTTAAAATCCTGTCCTTCCTCAACGATATCGGGTTCTTCATTGACAAATAGGCGATCATAGAGCCTGACCTCAGCATCCAGGGCATGACTGGCAGAGACCCAGTGCAAAGTACCCTTGACTTTTTTACCACTCCGTGCCGTACCACTCCTGGTTTCCGGATCGTATGTACACTTTAGTTCAATGATATTACCGGCAGCATCCTTAATGACTTCTTCACATTGAATGATATAAGCATATTTAAGCCGCACCTCTTTGCCGGGTGCCAGGCGGAAGAATTTTTTAGGTGGATCTTCCATAAAGTCATCTCTTTCAATATAAAGCTCTCTTGAAAAAGGTATTTTCCTCTTTCCCTGGCTTTCATCTTCGGGATTATTGGTGGCTTCAAGCTCTACTTCCTGGCCTTCAGGGTAATTGCTGATGGTCAATTTCAGAGGTTTGAGCACACCCATAACACGATTGGCTTTCTTATTCAGGTCTTGCCGGATACTGTATTCGAGCAGAGCCACATCAATTACATTATCTCTTCTGGCTACCCCCACACGTTCTGCAAAATTCCGGATTGATTCGGGTGTATACCCGCGCCTTCGCAACCCGGAAATGGTTGGCATCCTGGGGTCATCCCAACCATCAACGATTTGCTCATTTACCAGTTCAAGCAATTTCCTTTTGCTCATCACGGTATAGCTGAGGTTAAGGCGGGCAAACTCATACTGCCTTGGCCGGTAAGCACCTGGCTCCACAATTTGGTCCAGGAACCAATCATACAGAGGTCTGTGTATTTCAAATTCCAATGTACAGATGGAATGCGTTATGCCTTCAAGGTAATCAGACTGGCCATGTGCATAGTCGTACATAGGATAAATGCACCACTTGTCACCGGTTCTGTCATGACTGGTATGCATGATCCGGTAAATGATGGGATCGCGCAGGTGCATATTGGGAGATGCCATGTCAATTTTAGCACGCAATACCCTTGCACCGTCAGGGAACTCTCCGTTTTTCATGCGGGTAAACAAGTCCAGGTTCTCCTCCACAGAGCGGTTTCTGAAAGGGCTTTCCTGGCCGGGCCTGGTGAGTGTGCCTTTTTGCTCGCTGATGAATTCCGCTGCCTGGTCATCGATATAAGCTTTACCTTTTTTGATGAGCATCAAAGCCCACTCATACAGCTGATCAAAATAGTCTGAAGCATAAAAAAGCCTGTTTTCCCAATCGAAACCCAGCCACCTGATATCCTCCATAATTGAATTGACATACTCTTCCTCTTCCCTGGTTGGGTTGGTATCGTCGAAACGCAGATTGGTAAGCCCCTGGTATGATTCCGCGAGGCCAAAATTCAAACATATGGATTTGGCATGTCCGATATGCAGGTAGCCATTGGGTTCCGGGGGGAAACGCGTATGCACCCGGCCATCATTTTTATTAGTGCTGATATCCTCTTCGACGATGGCTTCTATGAAATTCAAGGATTTGGGGGCAGCATTTTCAGCGCCATCTTTCATATCTGCTTTGTTATTTTTCATTGGTTTATGCTTAAATCAAGTGGCAAAAATAAAACTAAATCATAAGCTAATCAAATGGGTATCTCAAAATCGCCTCAGGATGTTTTCAACAGAAACCACATAAGAGCTTCCAAAAAGGTTGACATGAACCATCAGGGGATAAAGGTTACAAATGTCAACGCGTTCCCGCCACCCCGGTTCCAATGGATACACCTGGTTATAGGCATCATAAAAAGCAGGGTCGAACGACCCGAATAATCTTGACATGCCAATATCCATTTCCCTGTGCCCATAATACACTGCAGGATCGATAATGACTGCCTGGCCATTCGCACCAGTCATATAATTACCGGTCCACAGGTCCCCATGAATTAATGAAGCTACTTCGACAGGCATTATTTGTGATAATCTTGCATATAATTTTTCAAATCTGCTGACGACAGACCTGCCTATCAGTCCTTGTTCCTGTGCCATCTTAACCTGTCTTTCCAGGCGTTCAGTGACAAAAAATGAGTTCCAATCCCTGTGTTTATTATTCATTTGAGGCAAAGAACCGATATAATTATCATGGTCCAGACCGAAAAAGTCCTTCGAGTGCTTATGCAAGCGGGCCAATGCAAAACCAAAAGATTCCCAAAAATCTATCCTTTTGGGGGCAGCCTCAATGTATTCCAGTAATAAAAACGAGTAATTACCTGTTTCTCCTGCCTCAATGACAGTGGGGACATCAACTTCTGCAGCCAGCTTCAGCAGGGATAAACCCTTCGCTTCTTTATGGAACATTCCCGGATATCGGGATGCGTTATTATACTTCAGGAAATATGGGCCTGCACTGGTTTCAATTCGAAAAGCTTCATTAATGGAACCACCTGATAAAGGATAAAAAGCATCAACAGATATGTTTTGATCAAGTATTTCAGAAAGGCGTAAGCGAATAAGGTCGGTAAGATTCCGGATTGGCATATTGCGGGTTTTCTGAACCCGAAAATAAGCAAATTAAACCATAAGGCTGTTGGTGACCTTTGGTTTTCTGATGAGCCGTTCGATTATTATCAGCAGTCCAATTGCAATGAATATAACCATGGTAATGGAAGAAATTTTAACACCTTCAAAAAACTTCCCTGCTGAGTTCAGCATACCTGCAAAGAGGGTGAAAAACTGCGGTTGATCCATTGATACACCTTCAAAGATACTACCCAGGAAAGAAAAGTCGATGAAAAAAATTGTCCCAATCAAAGTTGCCAGGGCGAATCCGATAACAAACCACATTTTGGTTGATATCAGGGACTGGGAAACAGTGGTCTCTACATTGGCAGCGGCTTGTACCTGTTCCATGACACGGCTTGTAAAATCCTCTCCCGGAGAGTCTAATGAAGCTTTATTGATAAGATTCCCAAGCATTTTATCTTTATTTAGCTGTTTTGATTTCATTTATTGTATTCTACAGGGGTTTAGACGAGCAATCTGACTTTCTCGCCAATCAAGTCATATAATTCCCGGTAAATCCTTTTCCTGATCCTGTGCAGTTTTACCTTTACATTAGATTTGGATAAGCTGGTGATTTCTGCAATTTCTTCTATTGATTTTTCTTTCATATAAAACATCATAATGATCAGGTAATCCAGTTCATTAAGTTGCTCCAGGGCTTTATCGACCAGCTGCTTTTTCTCCTGTTCGTTGATGTCTTTCAACTCCTGTTCGACTTCGGTCTCAGGTATTTGTTCGATCATATTGTCATCCAGATTTGCGTATTCCAGTGATTTCTTGCGGATCTTTGAGATTGCCGTGTTATAAGCAATCCTGTACAGCCATGTAGAGAACTTTGATTGTTTTTTAAATTCTTTCAGGTGTTGAAAAGCCTTCAAGAACACATCCTGGGCAATCTCTTCTGCGTCTTCCCTGTGTCTGGTAATCTTGTTGGCAATGGTAAAAACCATGTCCTTGTGCTTTTCTACCAGTTGAGTATAAGCGCTTACATCCCCTTCCAAGACCTTGTCGATATAATAGTGATCTGATTGAAAGCCCATTTGTGAATTAGACGTTTAAGATGACTTGCAGGTTACAAGGTAAGCATTTCTATACTCATTTAACAGTAGAGACGATCAGGAAAGAAAAAAGTTGGAATAAACAAGCCTTTTATGAGTCGTATGCCCATTTGACGTATACAGAGCCCCATGTAAACCCACCGCCGAATGCAGCAAGGATCACATTGTCATCTTTATTCAGTTTCTTCTCCCATTCCCAGAGGCAAAGAGGAATTGTTGCTGAAGTTGTGTTTCCGTATTTCTCAATATTGATCATTACCTGGTCTTTATTGATCCCCATACGCCGGGCAGTGGCATCAATGATCCTGAGATTAGCCTGGTGTGGAACAAGCCAGGCAACATTTTCGGATTTCAGGTTGTTGCGGTCCATGATCTCCACGGAAACATCTGCCATTCTTGTGACTGCAAATTTAAAGACCTGCTGGCCTTCCTGGTAGATGAAGTGTTCACCACCGGCAATGGTCCTGAATGATGCCGGCTTCACCGCACCGCCGCCTTTCTGATAAAGATGAAAAGTACCTGAACCATCAGTCCTGAGAATAGAATCCATAATGCCGACATTATCCATTGTGGGTTCCAGTAAGACCCCGGCTGCGGCATCACCAAAAAGGACACATGTTGTCCGGTCTGTATAATCGGTCATCATCGACATTTTCTCGGCACCGATCACCATCACTTTTTTGTATTTGCCATTTTCAATAAACTGAGATGCCGTAACAAGGGAATAGAGAAAACCTGAACATGCTGCATTAATGTCGAAACTCCAGGCGTTTCTTAATCCTGTTTTTTCAGCAATGATATTGGCTGTTGCAGGAAATGCAAAATCAGGAGTGACTGTGGCACAGATGAGCAAATCAATTTCATCGGCATGGGTACCGGATTTTTCAAGCAATCCTTTGACCACTTCAGCACCAAGATCGGATGACCCTTTACCCTTTTCACGAAGTATCCTTCTTTCTTTGATCCCGGTTCGGGTAGTAATCCATTCATCGGTGGTGTCGACCATAGTTTCCAGTACCTCATTACTCAGTACAAATTCCGGTACATAACCATGAACTGCGGTAATAGCTGCTTTGATTTGACTCATCGAATTAAGTTTAATTAAAGCGAAGTGCACGCAAAATTAAGCATATCTTGAAAATGCTTCCTTGATGCGGGAAAATAAATGTGCTTCGTGAATGTTTTTTGACAGCAGGATCATGTTTTTGGTGGCTGCAGCATCAGAGATGCCATGTCCAACGACAACGGAAGCATTAATTCCAAGGATTGGCGAACCACCGTGATGTTTGAAATCCAGCTTTTCAATATAATCATCTGCCAGTCCCCTTCTCTGGAGCATTTCATGGATACTCTCAATCAGTTTCAATACCACGTTGCCCGTAAAGCCGTCACATACAATCACATCGGCTTTGCCATTCATGATATCCCTTCCTTCCACATTGCCTATGAAGTTAAAATCGCTGTTGTCCTTCATTAATTGATAAGTGGCCTGCATGAGCATATTGCCTTTCTCCTCTTCTTCACCAATGTTTAACAATGCAATCCGTGGGGTTTTGATATTAAATACATGTTTGGCATAAATATTTCCGAGGATGCCAAACTGATAAAGCACATCTGGCTTGGGTTCAGGATTTGTTCCGATATCCAGGACCAGGGTATATCCGCCATCTTCATTCGGAGAGGCAACTGAAGTGCAAGGCCGGATGATCCCATCAATTGTTTTAACGGTATACATAGAACCAATGATCAGGGCGCCGCTGTTACCTGAGCTGGCAAAGGAATCAATCTGATTATTTCTCAGGGATTGAAATCCCATGGCGATACTTGATTTGGGTTTTTGGGTAAAAGCTTTGATGGGATGTTCTGCCATGCCAATGATGTCGGGGGCATGTACGATCTCAAAACGGTCTGAATTAAAGCCAATGGCTTTTAATTTTTGCAGGATTATGCCCTCGTCACCAAATAAAAATATGGAATCATTGGATGAGAGTTCATCCAACGCCAGCCTGGCTCCGTCAATGGTAGCATCCGGAGCAAAATCCCCTCCCATAACATCTAATCCAATATTCATAAAGTTGTAATTGAATTATGTTTAATTTAATGTTAAATAATTTGGATTTTATTCTCCTTTGGCCACTACCAGTTTGCCCTTGTAATACAGGTCTCCATCTACATAATAGGCCCTGTGATAAATATGCACTGTCCCAGTGGCCGGACAAGTTGATAATACAGGAGATTCGGCTTTGTAATGCGTCCTTCTCTTATCCCTTCTGGTCTTGGATATCTTACGCTTTGGATGTGCCATTTTATCTGATTTAAAAATTAATGCTATTTAAACTTCACTTTTTTTAATGCTTCCCATCTTGGATCTGTGGATGCATGCTCTGATTTTACTCCAAGTCTTTCGATCACTTCCGGGTTACAGGTACTGTTGCCATCCTCATCAGGAGCATGTACTCTCTTATAAGGAAGATGCAACATGATAAATTCATAAATAAATGAACTGATATCAATCCTGTGTTCCGATTCAGGGATGATGAGTATTTCGTCAGAAATTTCCTGTTTCTCCGGTCCAAACTTGATAATGAGCTTGTTTTTTCCGTCAACAGCCTGCAAAAGATCGCCTCCACACCTGTCACAATCCAGTTTTGCCTTACCACTTATTGCAAACTCAAATTCAAGCATTCTTTCCTGCTTTTCCAGGTTTAAATCTACCCTGAAATCACCTTCCGTGATCTCTGTGAACTCAAAGTTTTCAAAGAACTCATTATCAATAATATAATTGTAATGATGCGTTCCGTTTTTCAATCCATGGAATGGGATTACAAACTGTTCAAGGTAATCCACGATAATCCTCCTTTGAAAATTCGGCCTGCAAAAATAATCATTAATCTTTTGAATTACAAATATTACCTTTAAATCAGGTTCCATGTTCAATGGACAAAGTTCAAATTTCAAATTACTTTGAACATTGAACCTTGAAAATGGTATATGAATCTGTGCTTGTTAATTGTTGTGAAATAATAAACAGAAAGTTTCAGTTTTTAAAAATTTAGTATTTATTTTGCAAGCGAATTTTATGATTTCTACAATAATAACCCTGTTAATCCTGAAACAACATGTTCAATAAATTTATTGCGGGCATTTTACCATACATGCCGAAAAAGCTGATCTGGATATTTTCAAAGCGATACATTGCAGGTGTTACCATCCAGGATGCCATCCGGGTTTCAAAGAAATTCAATACTGAAGACATTAAAGTTACCATTGATCTGCTGGGTGAATTTATAACCACACTGGACCAGGCTGAAGACAATAAAAATCAATACCTGGATATTATTGAAGCGATTGAAAAAGAAAGTATTAACGGCAATTATTCCCTGAAGCCAACAATGTTTGGATTACTTCTGGACAAGGATGTATGTTACAGGAACATCCGTGAAATTGTCGTGAAAGCTGTTGAACATGACAATTTTATCCGTGTTGACATGGAAGATTCACAATGCACGGATCTGGAAATTGATATGTTCAGGAAACTAAAAGAAGAATTCCCGAAAAATGTAGGCCTGGTCTTTCAATCATACCTGAAAAGGACATTAGATGACATTAAAGGGCTGCAGGATCTGAACACTGCGGAAATCCCAATCTCTTACCGCTTATGTAAAGGGATTTATGTTGAACCGGAAGAGATTGCTTTCAAGAAAAGGGATGAGATCAACGAACATTTCCTGAAAGACCTGGAATATATGTTTCAGCATAAGATCTATGTGGGTATAGCTACCCATGATAAGTTATTGGTGAATGGCGCTTATCAGCTTATTGATCATTACAATGTGCCCGGGCACATGTACGAATTTCAAATGCTTTATGGCGTGACACCCGAATTACGCAAATCAATCGTAGAAAAAGGTCATGTCATGCGCATATATGTTCCCTATGGCGAACAATGGTTTGCCTATTCTACAAGGCGCCTGAAAGAAAACCCCCAAATGGCCAACCATATCATCAAAGCCTTATTCGTAAGAGGGTAAACCAGCAGGTAAACAAGGTAAATTATTAGCAACAATTTCTCTATTCTTTACTGATGTATTGTGTATTAGTCTGGTTTTTATTGAATAAGTGCTGGTTTTTTCCTAATTTTGTATTTTATTTCAAAACGAACAACCTATGTAATGGAAAAAGTCAGAGTGCTATTTATTGCTCAGGAGATCACACCTTATCTCGAGGAAAGCCACATGTCGAATATTTGCAGACACCTGCCACAGGGTATTCAGGAGAGGGGGCGTGAGATCAGAACTTTTATGCCCCGGTATGGCAATGTAAATGAAAGAAGAAACCAATTACATGAAGTAATACGATTGTCAGGGATGAACCTCATCATTGACGATACTGACCATCCGCTGATCATCAAAGTTGCCAGCATCCAGCAAGCAAGGATGCAGATATATTTTATTGACAATGAAGATTACTTTCAAAGAAAATATGAAATATACGACAAGAATGGGAAATTCTTTGATGACAATGATGAACGGTCTATTTTCTTTAGCCGTGGCGTATTGGAAACTGTAAAAAAGCTCGGATGGAGTCCTGATATTGTCCATTGCCATGGTTGGATCACCAACCTGATTCCAATGTACATCAA
>JAUXCL010000198.1 GCA_030618905.1 Bacteroidales bacterium
AAGCTGAAAACCAGGATTGATGAAAGGTATATTTCACGGGTTTTTGTTGGCCAGGAAGCTGAATTTGACTTCAATAAAAAAACATACAGATTAAAGATCAGCAAGATCTATACTGATGTGGTAAGCGGTACCTTCGAAGTTGATCTGCTGTTTAATAATGATTACCCGAAGCATATCAAACGCGGGCAGACAGTGCAATTAAGAGTGATCTTCAGCAGTGCCCGAGATGCCATCATTGTAAAAAGGGGCGGATTCTTCCAGGAAACAGGAGGCAACTGGATATACGTGGTTGATCCCTCCGGAAGCTTTGCTGAAAAGAGAGAGATCAGCATTGGCCGTCAAAACACACGTTATTATGAGGTTAAAGGCGGGCTGGATCCAGGCGAGAAGGTAATTGTTTCATCCTACAAATCATTTGGCAGCAAAGACAAGCTAATATTCAGAAACTGATCCAACAAAATAATCACTTCAAAAATTTTGCACTATGAAAGAAGTTGTAATCCTAATCCCTGATGTTGATGTTGAACAAAATATCGAAATAGAAGTCAGAATAAATGGCCGAAAGAAAACCCTTCAATACAGGGTAGAGCTGCTCACCTGGGAAGGCAATGATGACCCGCCAACTGACCCGGTACCCATACTTAAGAAAAAAATTGATGAATATGACAAGAATTGGGAACTGATGGAGATCGGGGCACCGGGGAAGGACAGTATTCCGTTGATGTTTCGCAGGAAAGCTGAGAAGAATAGTGCCTAAAATCCAAATCTCAAAATTCAAATTTCAAAAAAATTCAAAACTCAAAATTTAAAATTCAAAACAATTTTAACAATATATCATTATGAAAAGACTTAGTATCCTCATCCTCATCTTCTCCATGTGTGTGTTTGTATTTGCACAGGATATAGAAAAAGAAGCCATTAAGAAGCTCGTATTGACAGCTTATGTCGATGGCTTGCAAAACAAAGGCGACCTGGATGCAACCCGTGCGGGTTTCTTTCCCGGTTTTGAACTGCTGATGTTCCAGAATGGAATGGTTAACAAGCTACCCATTTACAACTGGATCACCTATGCAGAAATGAAGAAGGCCAAAGAAACGAACCCTCTGCCGGAGGAAGAACTTACCAGCTGTGATTTTGAATTTATCGACATCACAGGCACAGCTGCGGTGACTAAGATTCACCTCAGCAAAGGCGGAAAAAAGATCTATACGGATTACCTGTCTCTGTATAAGTTTGAAGATGGATGGAAGATCGTCAGCAAGATCTATTATAAGTTGCCCGAATAATTCCATTAATCAATAGCTAATCATGCTCATTAACTTTTTCAGGACAGCCATCAGGTATCTTATCAAGCGGAAAACTTATTCCCTTATCAATGTAATTGGCCTGGCAATTGGCATTGCCAGTTTTATCCTGATCATGTTATATGTAATGGACGAACTGAGTTATGACCGTTACCACGAGCGTGCCGATGACATTTACCGAATTGCCCAGATCTATGATTTCGAAGGTGTAGGCGAGAATTCTGCAAGCCTGCCTTTTCCCCTGGCATTTACCCTGAAAAATGATTTTCCCGGCCTTGTTGAGAATATTTGTCGTATATATAATTTTCAGGCCCCCCGCAGCCTTATTGAGTATGGCGAAATGAAATTCAATGAGCGCAGGTTCTTCTTTGCTGATTCCACATTTTTCGAGATATTTAACCATCGGTTCATTCAGGGTGACCCGGCTACCGCCCTGGATGAAATTAACTCGGTTGTAATCACGGAATCCATGGCCCGAAAGTATTTTGGGGATGAAGACCCCATGGGCATGATACTGAAGTTTGAAGAAGTGGCCCCTTTGAAAGTAAGCGGTGTCATTGCAGACGTTCCCACACAATCACATTTTATTTTCGATTTCATGGGTTCCATGGCATCAGTGAAAAGTGTATATGGAGGCAGGCTGCCGAAAACCTGGGTATGGAATCCCTGCTGGACATACATGGTTTTAGCAAAGGGCGCAAAACCGGAAATGCTGGAAGAAAAGTTCCCTGCATTTATAGAAAAGTATTTCTATGACGCTGAAAAGGATAATGTGACTTTATACCTCCAGGCCTTGACCGACATACATCTTGAGTCAAGAATTGATTATGAAATTGAGCAGAACAGCAACAGCTCATATATCTTCATCCTGTCTTCTATTGCTATCTTCCTGTTGTTGATTGCAGCAATCAATTTCATGAACCTTTCAACAGCCACTTCCGGAACCAGGGCCAGGGAGATAGGTATCAAAAAAGCCATTGGAGTTTCAAAGCACCGGCTTATCACTCAATTTCTGGGCGAGTCGCTGATCCTTACATATATCTCGCTACTGCTTGCAATCATTGTAGTAGAATTGACCATTCCGGCATTCAATACTTTCACAGGAAAAGATTTCGAACTTGCTATCCTGCTTCGGCCGGAATACGTTATCTCATTGTTGATACTGGGGCTGATAGTTGGTATATTTTCCGGTATCTACCCTGCTTTTTATCTCTCCTCTTTCAACCCGTTGAATGTGCTGAATGGAGCCCATGGCCTTTCACGAGATAGCGGATTAGCACGGAAAATTCTTGTTGTGATCCAGTTTATCATTTCCATCAACCTGATTATTGGCACCATGGTGATCTTTAATCAGCTGAACTACCTGAAAGACGCCAAGCTGGGATTCAACAAGGACAATATCATGGTGGTGCCGGTAAACCGAACACCCATAGTACGGAGTTACGATGCTTTTAGCAAAGAACTGATGCAGGATTCGCGCATCTTCAATGTTACGGCCATGGATGATATCTTTGGTGCAGCGCACAACACACATGAGTTCAGGCCGGAAGGTTTACCGGAAGATCAATGGCAGTTTTATCCTGCCATGGTGGTGATGTGGAATTTTGTTGAAACCTTTGACATCGAAATTGTAGCCGGAAGGGATTATAGCGAAACCAATAAGTCGGATCCTGCCAAAGGCATTCTGATCAATGAGGCTATGGTCAGGCACATGGGATGGGAAAGCAATGAAGCCGCAATCGGGAAAAAATTCAAGTCCCTCAGCGGGGAAGAAAGAGTAATGGGAGTGATCAATGATTTTCATGCTACCTCCCTGCATGAAGCAAGCGGGCCCTTTGTGCTGAATATGAAAGAGAATCCCGGAGAGATAGCATGGTTCCTGAAATATATAGCCATTAAATACCAGGCAGGGAAAGAACAAGAGGTCATCAGTCATGTAAACAAGGTCTGGATGAACTATGCCCCATCGCGTCCATTTGAATACACTTTCCTTGAGCAGGAACTAAAAAAACTGTATGCTGATGAAGATAATCTTAGTTTCCTTTCGCTGATCTTTACTCTCCTGATCCTTATTATTGCAGGCCTGGGAATATTCGGGTTGGTGTCATTTATGGCTGAAAAGCGGACAAAGGAAATTGGCATCAGGAAAGTATTGGGTGCCGGGACAATGCATATCGTTAAGCTTCTCTCGATAGAGTTCTTCTGGCTGATATGTATTGCCAGTGTTTTGGCCTGGGCAGTATCATGGTTGGTTATTTCTGACTGGCTTAATCATTTTGCCTACAGCACATCTTTAAATTGGGTAATGTTCCTGTGTGCTGCTATGATTGCCATGGCCGTTGCATTGACCATTACTACGATAAAAGCCTGGTTTACATCCAAAACCGACCCGGTCGACACTCTCAAATATGAATAATAAATGTAACTAATGAACACACATATCGTCTTAACATATATAATAAACCAAATAATACAGCAATGATTAAAACAGAAAAATTAAGCAAGATATTCAGGACTGATGAGATTGAAACCACAGCTCTGGATGAAGTAAGTTTCGAGGTTAAGCAAGGTGAATTTGTAGCCATCATGGGGCCTTCCGGATGCGGGAAATCGACCTTACTTAACATTCTCGGCCTCCTGGATAATCCCAGCGAAGGCAGCTACACCTTTAACGAAAAGGAAGTTGCTACTCTCAACGAACGCCAGCGTGCCAAGCTCAGAAAGAATAATATCGGATTCGTATTTCAGAGTTTTAACCTTATCGATGAATTGAATGTTCGGGAAAATGTTGAGCTTCCACTGATATATCTGGGTATGCCGGCATCACAACGCAAAAAACGTGTTGAAGAGGTATTGGAAAAGATGCAGATACTCCATCGCAAGAAACATTTTCCTATGCAGTTATCTGGCGGACAACAACAGCGTGTTGCGGTAGCCCGTGCAGTTGTTGCAAACCCTAACCTGATCCTGGCGGATGAGCCTACAGGAAACCTTGATTCGGCAAATGGTGAAGAAGTGATGAACCTGCTGGAAACACTTAATGGTGAAGGAACCACTATAATTATAGTTACACACTCTCAGCGTGATGCTGAATATGCTCAGCGTATTGTAAGGCTCTTCGACGGACAGATCATTGCTGAGAATATCAAGTAACCCCAACCCCAAAAGCCACCCAACCATGATCAGAAATTATATTACAAGTGCATTCAGGAATATTATAAAGAACAAGTTTTATTCCTTCCTGAATATCCTTGGGCTGTCGGTAGGGCTGACGGCATTCATCTTTTTGTTTTTACACATCAGTGATGAAATGTCATATGATGCCTACCACGAGAATGCTCCAAGGATTCACCGCATTGAGTCGAACTTCACAATTGC
>JAUXCL010000170.1 GCA_030618905.1 Bacteroidales bacterium
ACTTGCCTTAATCACAGAGATTAAACTTAACCTTCTTCCTCTCCCACCCACGGAGAAAGCGCTGGTCTGTGCACATTTCAATACTTTAGAAGATGCTTTTCTGGGTAATCTCATTGCATTGAAACACAATCCAGGTGCGGTAGAGCTGATGGATGACGTGGTGCTCGGTCTGACCAGGGATAATATCTTGCAGCGAAAGAATCGCTTTTTCCTGCAAGGTGATCCCAAAGCCATATTGATTATCGAGTTTGCCAGGGAGACCGGTGAAGAAATTAAAAAGATTATCATTGCACTTGAAGAAGAATTCAGAGAGGCAGGATTGGGTTATCATTTTCCGGTGATCCGGGGTGATGATATATTAAGAGTGTGGGCATTGCGTAAAGCCGGATTAGGGGTGTTATCAAATCTCCCCGGTGATGCCAAACCCGTTGCAGGGATTGAAGATACAGCCGTTAAACCTGAAGACCTTCCAAAATACATGGAAGAGTTCCAGGGCATATTGCATAAATATGATGTTGAATGTGTATATCATGCCCATATCGGAACAGGGGAATTGCACCTGCGGCCGGTACTGAATTTAAAGGACCCAAATGATGTTCAGCGCTATCATGATATTGCCCTGGATACTGCCAGGCTGGTAAAGAAATACAATGGTTCATTAAGTGGTGAACATGGCGATGGCCGTTTGCGGGGTCAATTTATCCCGCTGATGATTGGTGAGTCCAATTATCAATTGTTAAAAGAAATCAAGAAGACCTGGGATCCTGATGGTATTTTCAATCCCGGAAAGATCACAGACACGCCGGATATGCGCAGCAATTTGCGTTATGAACCAGGGCAGGATACCAGGCAAATTGAAACTGTATTTGACTTCTCACAGGATCAGGGAATAATGAGGGCTGTTGAGAAATGTAATGGATCCGGAGATTGCAGAAAATCAGCGATTATTGGTGGCACCATGTGCCCGAGTTTCATGGCAAGCAGGGATGAAAAAGACACAACCAGGGCCAGGGCTAATATCCTGCGTGAATTCCTCACACATTCTCCAAAAAGTAATCCTTTCGACCACCAGGAGATTTACGACGTTATGGACCTGTGTCTATCCTGTAAAGGATGCAAATCGGAATGCCCTTCAAATGTCGATATCACCAAGTACAAAGCTGAATTTCTGCAGCACTATTATGCAAGGCATGGAATTCCACTGAGAACCAGGGCTATTGCTTATATCACCAGCCTGAATAAATTGGGTGCCTTCTTCCCTGCTTTGTTCAATGCAGTGATGAAGAGCAAACTATTGGCTGGTATGATGAAAAAGATGCTTGGGTTTGCCCCGGGACGTTCCCTTCCATTACTTTATAAAAAAACACTTAGAACCTGGGCAAAACATCATGCAGCTAAACTCAATGGGCACTCATTTGATCAGGGCAAAGTTTTTTTATTTGCAGATGAGTTCACTAACTATAACGATACCGAAATCGGTATTCAAACCATCAAGTTGCTGAATCAATTAGGTTATGAAGTGGAAATACCGAAACACAAACTCAGCGGCAGAACATTCTTATCGAAAGGACTGGTCAGAAAGGCAAAAAAGATAGCCCATAAAAATATTGAACTTCTTGCCAATATAGTCAGTGATGACACGCCACTTCTTGGTATAGAACCCTCTGCCATTCTCACTTTCAGGGATGAGTACAAGGACCTTGTGGAAGCGGATATGAAAGAAAAAGCAATCAAATTGTCTGAATCATGCCTGATGGTCGATGAATTCATTATGCGTGAAATGGAAAAGGGCAAGATAAAAGCCGACCTTTTCACCACTGAAAAAGTACAGATTAAATTGCATGGACACTGTTACCAGAAATCGCTTGCCTCCACAAAACCTACCATTGATATGCTTTCGATACCGGTGAACTAT
This sequence comes from Bacteroidales bacterium, assembly GCA_030618905.1. GTDB lineage: Bacteria > Bacteroidota > Bacteroidia > Bacteroidales > B18-G4 > JAUWGC01. Next base: position 1,916 of record JAUXCL010000170.1, read on the forward strand.
GTGGTGACCGAGATAAAATCCGGCTGTTGTGGTATGGCAGGTTCCTTCGGTTATGAAAAAGAGCACTTTGATCTTTCTATGAAAGTGGGTGAGCTGGTATTATTCCCTGAAGTCAGGTCGAGTAACCCGCACACCATAATTGCAGCGCCGGGAACAAGTTGCAGACATCAAATTAAAGATGGGACCGGTCGTAAGGCTTTGCATCCGGTTGAAATACTTTATCAGGCATTGAATAAGTAAAAAAACCTTTTCAATCCTGACTATTCATCATGATTTACTATAATGACCTTGCCATCATCCGCCATGATGGTGCTGGGAAATAAGCTTTTAGCTTCTTCGTGGATGCTTCCGAGGTTCCTGTAGCGGGCAGAATAATGCCCCAGGATTAATTTCTTGACTTTTGCTTTCTTAGCAATTTTAGCTGCCTGAAGAGCCGTGGAGTGAAATTTTTCTTCGGCATCTTTAGCTTTATCCTCCATGAATGTGGCCTCATGGTAAAGCAGGGAAATGCCTTTGATGATCGGAATTACTGGCTCGTGGTAAGCTGTATCCGTAAGGTAAGCATATGATCGGGGCTTTGGAGGATCAAGGGTGATGTCTTTATTTTTATGCACTTCTCCCGATGCATCCTTGTAATCAGCGCCACCCTTAATCTTTTGTAAGTCCCCATTACTGATTTCCCTGTCAGCCAGAAATTCTTTCCTGAGATTCCTTCTCGCTGGTTTCTCCCGGAATAAAAACCCACATGTGGGGAAATTATGGGCAAGGGGAACGGTAGTCACTGAGACTATCTCATCCTCGTAAATTATTTTCGAGATTTCCGGGTCTATGGTATGAAAAATAAGGGGGTACCTTAATTCAGTATTTGATGCACTCAAATGAAGCTGTATAATTTCTTCAAGTGGGCCAGGTGAAAATACATGCAATTCATTAGTCCTTCCCAATAAATGATATGTGGTGATCAATCCCATGATACCAAAGTAATGGTCACCATGGAGATGTGTAATGTAAATATGGTTGATCCGTTGAAACTTGATCCTGTTTCTGCGCAACTGCACCTGGGTTCCTTCAGCACAATCCAGAAGAAATAGCTTTTCATGGATATTGAGAACCTGGGAACTTGGGTTGCGCTTAATCAAAGGCAAAGCACCACCACTACCAAGGATCGTTACAGCAAATGTCATCATAATTGGGGGTAAATGTAATAAAAAAAAAACCCTCCTTCCGGAGGATTTTAATTATTTATCCTGTTTTTCATCGGATTTTTTCTCAGGTGCCGGAGCTTTTTTCTTTTGCTCCTTTTTCTCTGATTTTTCGATCTCCGTTTTCAGATTAGCCAGTGCTTCAAGGTCGCCTAAAGTTGTTTTCTCCAGGTTATCCTTGATCCTCTTCACAGTCCTTTTGGTTGTTCTCTGCTCTGATTTCTCCCTGGCACCCTTATCGGAATCCATTTTATCCTGATAAGTCTTGGTATGTGAAAGGATGATTTTTTTACTGTCCTTATTGAATTCTATGACTTTGAAATCCAATGCTTCATCCAGTTTGCCTCGCTTACCATCTTCTTTTTGCAGGTGTCTGTTAGGCACAAAGCCTTCAACACCATATGGTAAGGAAACCACAGCTCCCTTTTCAGCTACATTGAGGATGGTCGCATTGTGGACCGAACCCAAAGTAAAAATGGATTCGAAAACATCCCATGGATTCTCTTCCAGCTGCTTATGTCCTAAGCTCAACCTTCTGTTCTCCACATCTACGTCGAGTACGACAACCTCAATATCTTCACCAATCTTGGTAAATTCTGCCGGGTGCTTGATCTTTTTCGACCATGATAAGTCTGAGATATGAATCAGGCCATCGACTCCTTCTTCCAACTCAACAAAAATTCCAAAGTTGGTAAAATTGCGAACAATTGCCGTGTGTTTAAAATCCTTTGGATATTTATCCATGATGTTCGCCCATGGGTCAGGGATCAGTTGTTTCATGCCTAATGACATCTTACGTTCTTCCCTGTCAAGGGTCAGGATGATCGCTTCCACTTCCACACCTACTTTGAGGAAATCCTGAGCTGTCCTCAGGTGCTGTGACCAGGACATCTCTGATACATGAATGAGTCCTTCCACACCAGCAGCGATTTCGATAAATGCACCATAATCGGCGATGACAACGACTCTACCTTTCACTTTATCACCAATTTTCAGGTCTTTGTCTAAAGCATCCCATGGATGAGGAGTGAGTTGTTTCAGGCCAAGTGCGATACGTTTCTTCTCATCATCAAAGTCGAGAATAACAACTTTGATCTTTTCATCAAGCTGAACGATCTCATCAGGATGGTTGATCCTGCCCCAGGAAAGGTCAGTAATGTGAATCAGTCCGTCAACACCGCCAAGATCGATAAACACACCATATGAGGTGATGTTCTTAACAGTTCCTTCAAGTACCTGTCCTTTTTCAAGTTTAGACATGATCTCTGCTTTCTGGTGCTCCAGTTCTGCTTCGATCAGGGCTTTATGAGAAACAACTACATTCTTGAACTCGTGATTAATCTTTACAACCTTGAATTCCATGGTTTTGTCAACAAACACATCATAATCACGGATAGGTTTGACATCGATCTGGGATCCCGGGAGGAATGCCTCAATGCCAAAAACATCAACGATCAAACCACCTTTGGTCCTGCATTTTACATAACCATTGATAATTTCATCTTTTTCATAGGCTTCATTAATCCTTTCCCATGATTTCAGTATTCTTGCTTTCTTATGGGACAATAACAATTGTCCGCTGGGGTCTTCCTGACTTTCCACATAAACTTCAATCGTGTCTCCAATTTTGAGATCAGGATTATACCTTAATTCGTTCAATGGTATCACGCCATCAGATTTGAAACCAATATTCACGACCACTTCGCGGTTATTCATGGCTACAACGGTACCATCAATAACTTCGTGTTCAACAATAGAGCTTAATGTTTTGTCGTACAGCTCTTCCAGTTTCACACGTTCATCACTGGTATAGGCGTCTTGTTTCTCACCAACTGCATCCCAATCAAAATCTTCCAGCACCGGATCTTCTAATGCAGTTTCTTTTTTGGCGGGTTCTATTTCCTCTTTAGCTTCAGGCTCCTCTTTTGCTTCTTCTGCTTTTACTTCTACTTTTACTTCCTCTTTTACTTCCTCTTTCACTTCTACTTTCTCTTCTCTCTTCTCTATTTTCTCTTCTCCCTTAGGCTCTTCTTCTTTCACTTCTTCGCTCTTCGCTTTGACCTCTTCGCTCTCTTCGCTCTTCGCTTTGACTTCTTCGCTTTCCTCTTCCTCTTTTACTTCTTCTTTCACTTCTTCTTTCACTTCTTCGCTCTTCGCTTTGACCTCTTCGCTCTCTTCTCTCTTCTCTATTTTCTCTTCTCCCTTAGGTTCTTCTACT
>JAUXCL010000245.1 GCA_030618905.1 Bacteroidales bacterium
CACTTCAAAGGCCAGGTGTTCGTATTGTGCTTTGTGTGCGTGAGGCTTTTCCGGCCCAAGGAAAGTTACCATATAGATGTCCCTTTTACCAAAGCCCTCCTGCTCAAAAGTAGAATAATACCCATGTTTACCCGTGGCATTTACCGTAAAGAAGACATCATCATCAGGGGTATTGACAGGATAACCGATATTCTCCGGTTCAGTCCATTCATCATTCACAAGATTGGATATGAAGATATCATAAGCACCCATGGTTTTATGTCCCTTGGAGCTGAAATACAGGGCCTGCCCATCTGCCCGCATAAAAACCCCTTCCTCATCATATGGGGTGTTGATGGCAGACCCGAGGTTTACAGGATCTTCAAATACCAGTTTCTCCTCTTTGGATTTATCGCTGAGGGCACAGTAATAAATGTCCTTGCCACCAAAGCCACCTTCCTTATCGCTGACAAAATACAGCCCTTTCATATCCGGAGAAAAACAGGCTGAGGATTCATGGAATTTGGTGTTGATTTCATCAGGAAGGTGTTTAGGATTTTGCCATTCCCCTTCTTTAATCTTGCAAATGTAGATATCACCACCACTTTCATCTCCTTTATAGATCAATACCCATTTGGCATCAGGTGATAGTCCGACAATGGCATCATGTGAGTCTTTGTTAAAAGGTTTTCCCGGATTCTCCGGTGTTGTCCATACCTCACCTGATTTCCTCGAGATGTAAATATCTTCATAATATTCATTGTACACCGGATCGATCTTGCCACCTGTGGTTACCTCCCGGCAGGAGGTAAACATCAGTACTGATTCATCGGCACTAACGATAGGGGAGTATTCGGGCCATTTGGTGTTGACGACATTTCCGATATTGTCGATAAAGACCCTGATCGGGTTGCGAACGATGTCTTTCCCATCTTCACATTCTTCGATCATCCTGTCGATGGCATCTCCGTATTCTGTAAGCTCGAATGGTGTAAGTGTATGCCTGTACTTCGCATACATATCAATGGCTTTGTCAAATTCATAATTCAGGTGATAGGCCCGGGAAAGGATATAGCGCTGGTTGGCAGCGGCTTTGGGATCCAGCTTAATGGATTTTTCAAGGTAAGCAATGGCTTTGGTTTTTTGGACTGTATGCAGGTAGCATTTACCAACTTTATAATTCAGCAAGGCATTCTCAGGATTGAAATCATTGGCCTTCATGTATAGTTCCAGGGCCTCTGAATATCGTGGCGGTTCATATTCCAGCAATTTATCCCCATTTTTCATGGCCTTGATCATATCGCGCATTTCGCTGCTTTTTTCAGGAAAGTTCTCCTTGATAAACTCAACATTGCCCTGGCTGAATGCTTGCAGGGTGATGAGGCTAGCGATTGTAAAAATGAATATGTTCTTTATCTTCATCATATTAATCATTATCACAAAGTTTAACATATGCAGCGGCCTGTTCTATGCCCAGTTCCAATGCTTTTTCCCAATCTTTGCAGGCACCTTTTGGATCCCGCATCATTTCTTTGCTAATACCCCTGTTCAGGTATGCTTCACCATCCTCCGGGACGAGTTTCAGGAATTCATCATAATCAGCAATGGCATTATGATAGTCCTCGATGTGATAGTGTGCAATCCCTCTGTTGTTATATGCGGGTGCATACAGGGGCCTTATTTTTAAAACCGTGCTGAAGTCGGTAATGGCTTCTGCATATTTGCCCAGGGCAATCTGGGCTATGCCGCGATTATTGAATGCGATATAATAGCCGGTATCAACTTTTACAGCAGCTGTGTAATCTGTAACGGCTGTGTTATATTTTCCGAGTTCATAATTTACACCGCCCAGGTTATTAAATGCAAATGCCAGGGTAGGGTTGTTGAGGGTCGCTTTATAGAAATCTTCTTTGGCATGGTCAAGATCCCCAAGTTTCCAATACGTGCTTCCCCTGTCGTTGTACGCATAAGCGTAGTCATTCTTAACACTGATGGCGCGGGTATAGTCATCCACGGCCAGTTGGTATTCCTCCTGTTTGAATTTGGCACCACCCCGGTAATAATAGGCTTCAGCAAAATTAGGGTTGAGTTTGACTGCTTCGGAGAAATCTTCAATGGCACCCGGGTAATCTCCCAGCTGGAACCTGGCCAAACCACGGCCAAAATATGCTTTATCAGTTCGTTCAATGGCCATAGCCGCATTATAATCGGCCAGGGCACCTGCATAATCGCCCAATTCATATTTAAGTTGTCCTCTGTTATAAAGGGCCTGCTTGAATCCAGGCTTTCTTATGAGACTTTTGTTCAGGTAGATGACTGCGGAATCCAGGTGTCCATCCTCGTAAAAATCAATGCTTTGGTTATACATGATTTCTGCTTGCTGGTCATCTGCAAAAATAGTGTCCCGGGTCCCGGAGCCTTCATTTGCCTGCCCGGTTGCCAGCAATCCAAAGCAGGAGAGAAGAACTCCTAATGTTATGTTTTTCATATGTTAAGGTGATAATGGTTTTACATGAACTAAATTATCAAAA
>JAUXCL010000024.1 GCA_030618905.1 Bacteroidales bacterium
GCCTTGTGCTGTGCCTCGTTCAGATCCTGGAAAATGTCCTTCATGGAAGATTTAGTTTGAGGTGCAAAAATACGTTTTTAACATGATTAAATTGTTAAACTGTTAAACTGTTCATGATACCAGATTCCGGATGCATGAACCTCATTCCCTGGCCGGGGGATAAAGGGGGTGAGGTATCACTTGTTTTATATCGCTTTCTTTTGTATATTTGATAAAACATTTATTTAAGTTCAAATCCAATGAAGTCTTTACTGTTAATACCGGTATTTATCTTTTGTACCTGCTTCCTTAAGGCCAACCCACTCCCTCCTCCTCCTGTAATTAGTGAATTAGTCCTATATCAATTTGGGTTTTCACTTGAACTGGCTTTGGATATGTGGGGAATTGACAACCTGGATAATGTCAGGTTGACGACATCTTCCAGTCAGGCCAACTTCAATCAAGGTATTTCAGTCATTTTTGGGGAATTACTTGTCGTTACAGAAGAAGACCTTCAATCCTCTTTATTTATTGATCCGGCAGGTGATGTGCTTATCATAGAGGAAAATTATGGTGGAAGCTGGTATGAACTGGATAAAATCTATTTTGGAAATCATTATTATTCATTGGTAAGCATTCCGCTGGAAGGAGAATCTATTGTTCAACAAGCGTTTGATTATTGGGGGGAAATATTTTACTGGACTGTGAAAAACAAGCCTCCATCCCCTGGCAGCTCAGCATACCAGACAGATGCCCGGGGCACCTTATCAGGATATGTTTTAGACAAATTTGCCCAGGCTGTTCCCGGTGCCTGGATAAAGTATTGCGACGAAGCATACTATTGGAATGGTACTTCTCCACCACTGCAAGCAATATATTCAGACAGTTCAGGATATTTCTTTTGTGATGACATGTTTGCCAGAAAATACCCTGTGGAGATTATCATAAATAATACCACATTCTGGAATGCTGATATTGTTGTCGAACTGGACAGCAATAATTATTACGAATTCATCATCGACAGCCTTGCCGTTGGAATACCTGAACCTCAAAAACTCCTGGAAGTTGACATCAGCAATTACCCCAACCCAGTAAATGGAAATACGACATTTAAGATAAATACATCAAGAGGTCACATCTGGAATAATGGGAGTATTAAAATATTTGATCTTTCGGGAAAGGTAGTTGATGTCTTGTATTTTAACAATAATCATACAGACATCATCGAAGTAACATGGAATGCTAAGAGGCTGAACACTAATAACAGATCAGGGGTGTATTGTTATGTTTGCGAGATAGACGGGAAGCTAAGCACCTCTAACAAAATGATCCTCATCAATGAATAAAAAGCTCTTATTATTCATTTTAATGGCTTTTTATAGCATCATTTCCTACTCTCAGGTAATTGATTTTTTTCGCGAGGATTTATTTTTTATCCTTGATGAGAACAGCTTCCAGGTATCAGGCGACTACTACTTTTATAATCCCCGAAATGAGCCACTGAGATTAGCAATGGCTTATCCATTTCCACAAGATGAAAGTATGGGCCATGTATCTGAAGTTTATGCTTTCGACAGAAATGACATCTTTCTGAATTGCCTGGCCAGATTTAATCAGAAAACCGGCAAGATATACCTCCATATTTATCCCAAACAAATCAAAGTATTACGTATCGGCTATACCCATGAATTATTATCCAATAAAGCCATTTATATCCTCACGACCACTGCGGCATGGGGCAAGCCCTTCAAGGAAGCCTATTATGAACTCCACGTTCCATTCGATATCCAGGTCGATTCAATGTCCTATGAACCGGATGAGATTCAGCAGGTAGGTGGGCTCTACATCTACATCTTCAAGCGGCGTAACTTCATGCCGGAGAAAGATTTCGAGATATACTTTTCAAACTAATTGGAAATTGGAAATTGGAAGTTGGAAGTTGAAAATCGAAAATTCTGATCACTGGTCACTGGTCACGGGTCACTGATTTTACGCGTCACGAAGACAATATGAATACATTTCACTTCCAGAATCTTCCTGCATCGCACTCACATACTGCCCACAATTAGATCCTATTTTATTCTCCTCCCATTCGCCGATGCTTAGAAGGACTTCGTAGCCATTGTCTTTAAAGGCATCGATAATGGGATATTGATCTTTTCCGGGCTGAACAAGGGACTGGATATTGTTCTTCCGGGCTTTCAGGGTGGGGTTCACCGGGGTGACCTTGACAAGGAATAGTTCAGGATCGAAAATGTCTTTGATATCTTCCGGTTTAATGATATAATCGGCCCCAATGGCAAAATTCAGTGTGATTTTTTTCCCTTCGGGGCTGTAAAAACGGGATCCATAAGAGGCGAGTTCTTCGAAGTTCATCTTCCTGACCGGTATCAGCTTGTCACGTTGTGCTTCATTGGTGGAATGAATGGAGAACTGCAACTGGAATGTCTTATTGTAAAGTGATTTTTTGATGTCCAGCAAGTTATTAAAAAATGATTCCTTGCTGGCCGGTCCTATTGATGAGACTGAGGGAATAAAATGCTTCATGGAATACCTTGACGGGAGTTCTTTCAACACTTCAAGTACATGAGGGTTTAATGAAGGTTCCCCCATGCGTGCAAACTGTATCTTGAACTTATCGGTATTGATCAATCCACCGGGGAAACGCTTGTCCACCAGGTAATCAATCTGAAACAAAAGCTCTTCCCTTGATAAGCGGCCCTGATAGGTCCCTCCTGCATCGCAGAACTTACAATCCACCGGGCAACCATAAAGTGTGGAAATGATCAGCACCCACTTTTCATGGATACTCAGCGGAGGCTGGGTCGATTCAACAAATTCAAATCGCTTCCCGGCATCCGTCTCGGCCACATATACGTTGGCAATCTTGTTCTCCTCTGTCTGTTGGATTACTCTCATTCCTATGCTTTGCTCAACTTTATGTTGATCTCCATCGCAACCCTGATCCCATCTCCGGCGGCAATAGCCACCTGTCGGTTCAGCTCATTCTTCACATCACCGATCAGGTATAAGCGTTGCTCTTCTTTCAGTTTTTCGAAATGCTTTTGCAAAGACCCATCCAAAAAACCGAGCTGTGGATCACGACCGGTGGCAAAAATAATGTAATCCAACAAATATTCAACCCTTTCATTATGATAAGTAAATTCTACAGACAAATATTTTTCTTTATCCGTCAATGATTTTAGTACTTTTTCAGGGAAATATTTTATGTTGGCATTTTTTTCACATCTTTCGAAAAGCAGGGGCAGACATTTAATTTGATCAGTCCGGTTAAAAATCTTCACCTGGTTGGTGCTAGCCAGGGTCAGGGCGTAATCAAATGCCGCATCACCGGCACCAATGATCCCGATTTCTTTGCCTTTGACTTTTTTCAGCGGAAAAACCTCATAAAAGACTTTGTCCTTACCCTGTTTGTCAAATGCTTCCAATCTCCTGGGCCTGGTTCCGGAAGCAATTACAAGATAATCAAAGAAATTCTCTTCAGCCCTGGTTTTGAGCAGGAATTTTTTTTCCTGATATTCCACACTGATCACTTCCTGGTACCTGATGTCAACTTCATACCTGACAAGGTGATTCATAAATCCTTCAATCAGGTAGGCGGGTGAAATACCAAAAGGAAAGCCAAGATAGTTCTCCACAAAATTGGCATTTTTCAGCAGGCCACCAACTTCTGCCTTCTCATAAATGACAGGTTCCAGTCCAAACCTCCTCAATTGTATGGCACAGGCAATCCCTGCCGGCCCTGCACCGATAATTCCAATCTTATGCTTCATTTGCTCAATGTTTCTATAATTTGATCCGTACTCATGGCTTGTGTAAAGCCATAGGAAAGATTCCGGAATGTACCCAGGTGAAACCAATAATTATACGCTGCCGTGGCATCCACCGGCATATAGGGTTCAAAGCCCCTGACGAATGCCGAACGCAAGGTGGTCTCGCAACATAAATTTGTCATCACCCCGGTGATCACCAACTGTGTAACACCCATCGTCCTCAGCAAATCTTCAAGATTGCTTTTATAAAATGCATCGAATTGTGGTTTTTGGATGATCTGACATCCGGGCTTCTTCAATTCATCTATTATCGCCACATGAGGATGCCCGATGCTGATCATTTCCTGCCAGCGTATTTTCATCATCCCGGCATCATCATCAGTATTCACATGTTGTGTCAGAACAACCGGCATTTCCTTATCTAAAAAGTATTGTTGCAGGCGTTTTATATTTGGAAGTATGGCCCCGGCAGAGGGTATGAATCCATGGGCATCGGGGTGGAGGAAAAACTCTTGCATGTCGATGATCAATAATGCCGCATTCTCTTTTTGAAGTGAGTGATCATAAGTTCTTCCAAAAGGCTTTAACGCAGATAAAATATGATCTGTAAAAGTTTTAATATTCTGAGATGTGATATAGATTTCTTTCATGCGTAATGCTGTTCATTTTGCAAAATAAAAATTAAAAATACAGTATTGCATAAAATATTCAGGTTTTAAGTCATTTTTTTATAAAAATAATTTGGTTAATAAAACAATATTCTTACCTTTGCACCCGCTTTAACAAAAACTTGCTGAAGGCAAGGCCAAACAAACGAAGCGGAAACCTGAGAAAGTTAGACAGATATAGGTTTCATCCCAAACTTACCGGGATTTGTCTTGTCTGACCTCCTTATATCGTTTTCCGACGCGTTTTCCGGCGAAAATAAAAGTTATCTGATGCCCTTTATTTAAGGCATTTTTAACAACAGAACAAAAGACACATTATGCCAACAATTCAACAACTTGTTCGCAAAGGACGGAAAAAACTGACTGAAAAAAGCAAGGCACCTGCACTGGATGCATGTCCACAACGCAGAGGTGTTTGCGTCAGGGTTTACACCACAACCCCGAAGAAACCTAACTCAGCCATGCGTAAAGTGGCCAGGGTAAGGCTTACAAACGGGAAAGAAGTGAATGCTTATATCCCTGGTGAAGGTCATAATCTCCAGGAGCACTCCATCGTCATGATCCGTGGCGGCAGGGTGAAAGACCTTCCGGGTGTACGTTACCACATCATCCGAGGTGCCCTGGATACTTCCGGTGTGGAAGGCAGGTCGCAGCGCAGGTCAAAATACGGAACCAAACGTCCAAAGAAATAATTGATTAAACAAAGATTATCATAAGCAATGAGGAAATCAAAACCTAAAAAGCGTATCATTCTTCCGGATCCAAAATACAATGATGTTTTGGTAACCAAGTTTGTCAACAACCTGATGTTGAGAGGCAAGAAGAATCAGTCTTTCAAGATTTTCTACGAAGCCATTGACATTGTCAATGAAAAGACCAATGAAGATGGTGTTGAGGTATGGAAAAAAGCATTGATCAATGTGACACCGGCCGTTGAGGTTCGGAGCCGCAGGATTGGTGGGGCCACTTTCCAGATCCCGTCAGAGATCAGGCCAGGCAGGAAAGTGTCGATAGGCATGAAGAACCTCATCAGTTTTGCCCGCAAGAGGCATGAGAAAACGATGGGTCAAAAATTGGCCGGAGAAATCGTAGCTGCATATAAAGAAGAAGGTGCCGCTTATAAAAAGAAAGAAGATACACACAGAATGGCTGAGGCTAACAAAGCTTTTTCACATTTCAGATTTTAAATATATATATGGTATAATATAATGCAGGAAGTGCTGACACATATACGCAATATTGGGATCATGGCCCATATCGACGCTGGTAAGACTACCACGACCGAGCGTATGTTGTATTATACCGGTATTAATCACCGTATTGGTGAAGTACATGATGGAGCAGCTACCATGGACTGGATGGTACAGGAACAGGAAAGGGGTATCACCATCACTTCAGCTGCCACAACCATTAACTGGGATACCAACAAAGAAAATTACAGGATCAATATCATTGACACTCCGGGACATGTTGACTTCACCGTAGAGGTTGAGCGTTCCCTGCGCGTTCTCGATGGAGCAGTTGCACTGTTCTGCGCTGTAGGTGGTGTTGAACCTCAATCAGAAACTGTCTGGAGGCAAGCCGACCGTTACAGGGTCCCCAGGATCAGTTATGTAAACAAGATGGACAGGTTAGGTGCTGACTTTTTCACCGTTGTTTCACAAATTAAAGAAAAGCTGGGAGCTTACCCGGTGCCCTTGCAGATACCTATTGGTGCTGAAGATGAATTCACAGGTATTGTTGACCTGATCGAGAATAAGGCCTATGGCTGGGATGAGGAATCATTAGGCGTCAATTATTTTGAAGTGCCGATTCCGGAAGACCTGCAGGAAACTGTTAAGGAATACCGTATACAACTCCTGGAAGGGGCTGCAGAAGAGAATGAAGAGCTGTTGGAAAAATACATGGAGAACCCTGACAATATCAGTACTGATGACCTGATTCAAGCAGTACGCAAGGCAACCCTCGAATTGAGGATCACCCCGGTATTCTGCGGAGCATCATTCAAAAACAAGGGTGTTCAGAAACTGCTTGATGCCATTTGCCACTACCTCCCCTCCCCGCTCAACGTCCCGCCCGTCAAAGGAATCAATCCATTCACCGATAAAGAAGAGGTCAGGGAAACAAACAATGAAGAGCCTTTCACCGCACTGGCTTTTAAAATCGCTTCTGACCCATTTGTCGGCCGTATTGCCTATTTCAGGGTTTATTCAGGAACACTGGATGCCGGTACCATGGTGCTGAATGTCAACACCAATAAAAAAGAAAGAATAGCCAGAATACTGCAGATGCATGCCAATAAAAGGACACCGATACAAACGATCGGAGCAGGCGAGATTGCTGCTGCAGTTGGTTTTAAAGAAATTCGTACCGGTGACTCGCTCACCGATATTAAACATCCTCTCCTGCTGGAAAATATCAGGTTCCCGGAGCCCGTACTTAGATCGGCTGTTGAACCTAAGCTCCAGGATGATGTTGAAAAACTGTCTGTTGCACTGAAGAAGATGACCGAGGAAGATCCCACTTTCAATGTAAGGATTGATGAAGAGACAGGACAAACCATCATCAGTGGAATGGGAGAACTTCACCTTGATGTGATCCTTGACAGGTTAGTCAGGGAATATAATATTTCTGTAAACAGGGGAGCCCCGCAGGTTGCCTACAAAGAAGCGATTACAGAATCAGCAACACACAGGGAAATTTACAAAAAGCAAACTGGAGGTAAAGGTCGTTTTGCCGATATCACAATAGAGATCGGGCCGGCTGAAGACACTGTTAAGGGGCTCCAGTTCATCAATGATATTAAGGGAGGAAGCATCCCCAAAGAATATATCTCAGCGGTTGAGAAAGGTTTTAAAAATGCTATGCTGAATGGTGTTATGGCAGGGTTTGCTATGCTAAACCTGAAAGTAAGATTGATCGATGGAAAACATCATAATGTGGATTCAGATCCTCTCTCATTTGCGGTTGTTGCAGGACTGGCTTTCAGAAATGCCTGTAAAAAAGCCAAACCAACGCTGTTAGAGCCGGTCATGCGCTTGATGGTTTCAACACCTGATACTTATATTGGTGATATCAGCAGCGACCTGAACAAGAGAAGAGGACATTTGGATAATGTAAAATCAAGGCCTGACGGGACACAGGAAATTCATGCCACTGTTCCGCTGGCAGAAATGTTTGGTTATGTAACCGTATTGCGTACGATTACTTCCGGCAGGGCCATCTCAAGCCTTGAGTTTTCACATTATGCTCCAACACCAAGAGATATTACTGAAGAAGTATTATACAAGATAAAAGGATACGTAGTCAATTTTTAGACGATAACTATTAAATATAGATAGCGTGAGTCAAAGAATTAGAATAAAATTAAAATCATACGATTATAATCTCGTCGACAAATCGGCTGAGAAGATCGTCAAGACTGTTAAGGCAACAGGTGCTGTTGTCAGTGGTCCAATTCCATTACCGACGAATAAAAAAATATTCACGGTAAATAAGTCCACATTTGTCAATAAGAAAGCCCGTGAGCAGTTTCAATTGTGCTCATACAAGAGGCTTCTAGACATCTACAGCACAACAACCAAGACCATCGACGCCCTGATGAAGCTGGAATTGCCAAGTGGTGTCGAAGTTGAGATCAAAGTATGATAAACTGGAAAATTAAAGTATAATGTCAGGAATAATTGGTAAAAAAGTCGGGATGACCAGTCTTTTCGATGAGAACGGTAAGAATATACCGTGTACAGTCATCGAAGCTGGCCCATGTGTAGTGACCCAGGTTAAAACCAAGGAAAAGGATGGCTACGAAGCAATTCAGATAGCCTATGATGACAAGAAGGATAAGCACACTGGTAAAGCCATGGCAGGGCACTTTGCTAAAGCTAGTGTAACACCCAAGAAGGTGGTCCGTGAGTTCACCAGGTTTGAATCCGGACATCAAAAGCAATACGGCGATGTTTTGACTGTCGAAATATTCGTTGAAGGTGAATATATTGATGTGGTAGGTCAATCCAAGGGTAAAGGATTTCAAGGTGTCGTCAAGCGTTACAATTTCCGTGGTGTTAACGACGCAACCCATGGTCAGCATAACAGGATGCGTGCCCCGGGGTCAATTGGTGCCTCATCATACCCTTCAAGGGTTTTCAAAGGTATGCGCATGGGTGGAAGAACAGGTAATAGTCGTGTCAAGGTCATCAATCTGCAGATCCTGAAGATCATACCTGAAAAGAATTTAATTATTGTAAAAGGTGCCGTACCAGGACCTAAAGGATCATATGTAATTGTAGAAAGATGGAGTTAACAATATTCAAAATCGATGGTCAGAAGACCACCAGGAAGCTGAAATTGAACGATACTATCTTTGGTATCGAACCCAATGACCATGCCATATATCTTGATGCCAAGCAATATATGGCCCATCAGCGCCAGGGCACACACAGCACCAAGGAAAGAGGATATATCGAGGGAAGTACACGCAAGATCAAACGTCAGAAAGGTACGGGTACTGCCCGTGCCGGTAGCATTAAGAACCCTATCTTTCGTGGCGGTGGACGTACTTTTGGGCCCCGGCCAAGAGATTATGGTTTCAAGCTAAACAAGAAAGTAAAGAGACTTGCCAGAAAATCGGCATTATCCTATAAGGCAAAGGAGAACTCAATCACCATTCTTGAAGATTTCAAGTTTACAGAGCCCAAGACCAGGACTTACCTGGATATGCTCAAGAGTCTGGACCTTACTGAAAAGAAGACGCTGCTGGTACTTCCTGAAAGTGATAACAACATATTTCTTTCATCAAGAAATATCAAGAAAACAAAAGTGATCATAGCATCATCGCTCAACACTTATGATATTCTCAATGCAACGAATTTGCTGATTGCAGAAAGTTCGATGAAAGAGATTGAAAAAGTTTTTGCCAAATAACGAGAAAATATTTATTAAGATGGAAATCATTATAAAACCGGTAGTCACTGAAAAAATGACCGATATGGGCGAGAAGCTGAATCGTTATGCTTTTATCGTCCATAAGAAGGCCAATAAGATTCAGATCAAGAATGCCATCAAGGAGCTCTACGGAGTGGAAGTGGTATCTGTCAATACCATGAATTATAACGGCAAGGCACGGTCAAGGTTTACCAAGTCTGGTGTCATTACCGGAAGGACCCGTTCATTTAAAAAGGCTATCATCACGGTAGCAGAAGGTGAAACAATTGATTTTTACAGCAATATTTAGATAAATGGCTTTAAAAAAGTACAAACCGACAACTCCTAGTCAGCGCTTTAAGATCATCAGCGCATTTGATGATATTACAACTGATGTACCAGAGAAGAGCCTTTTGGCTCCGAAGAAATCTTCTGGTGGTAGGAACAAGCATGGAAAGATGACTGTCCGTTATCGCGGCGGTGGGCATAAGCAAAGGTACAGGATTATTGATTTTAAACGGGACAAAGAAAGCATTCCTGCAAAGGTACATTCCATTGAGTATGATCCTAACAGGACTGCAAGAATTGCTCTTTTGCACTATGCCGACGGAGAGAAACGATATATCATCGCCCCGCATGGACTTAAAGTAGGACAGGAAGTGGTTTCCGGAAAAGGAGTTGCCCCGGAAATCGGAAATTCAATGTATTTAAGTGAAGTGCCTTTTGGTACCATTCTTCACAATATAGAGTTGCGCCCGGGGCAGGGAGCGAAAATGGCAAGAAGTGCCGGTTCTTACGCACAGTTCATGTCGAGAGACGGCAAATTCGCCATCATCAAACTGCCCAGTGGTGAAACCAGGATGATCCTGCAAACATGCAAGGCCACCGTAGGTATGGTTTCTAACCAGGACCACAGCCTTGAGAAGTCAGGTAAAGCCGGTCGCAGAAGATGGCTCGGCAGAAGACCGAGGACCAGGGGTGTTGCGATGAACCCGGTCGACCATCCAATGGGCGGTGGTGAAGGAAAAGCTTCCGGTGGCCACCCAAGGTCAAGGAAAGGACTCCCGGCTAAGGGTTATAAAACACGTTCGAAGAAGAAAGATTCGAACAAGTATATCATTGAAAAAAGGAAAAAATAATATTAATCAATTGAAATATGAGTCGTTCACTTAAAAAAGGACCTTATATCCATTGGAAACTTGAAAAGAAAGTGCTTACCCAGGCAGAAAGCAAGAAGAAGACTGTAATCAAAACCTGGTCAAGGGCTTCAATGATCTCTCCCGACTTCGTCGGACAGACCATTGCCGTGCACAACGGAAACAAGTTCATCCCTGTATATATCACAGAGAATATGGTGGGACATAAACTTGGAGAATTTGCTCCAACCCGTCAGTTCAGGGGACATTCTGGAAAAAAATAAAGGAATTTAAAATTGATAATCAATGGGAGCTAGAAAAAGAAATAGAGCTGAGCAACTGAGAGATGCAAAGAAAACACAATACTTTGCGAAGTTGAACAACTGTCCTACTTCACCCAGGAAAATGCGGCTTGTTGCCGGCCTTATCCAGGGGACTGACGTGGAACAGGCGCTTAACATTCTGAACCATACGTCTAAGGAAGCTGCCGGACGCATGCACAAGTTGTTGCTTTCCGCCATTGCCAACTGGCAGGCCAAAAACGAAGGCACAAGAATTGAAGATGCACAGCTGTTTGTTAAGGAAGTGGCCGTCGATAGTGCCAGGATGCTTAAAAGGATCCAGACTGCACCCCAGGGAAGAGCACACAGGATCCGCAAACGCTCAAATCATGTTACGCTTGAGTTAGGCAGCAGAATAGAACCTGTTGAAATTGAGCAAGCAGTTGAACAGGAAGAACTACAGGAAAATAAATAAAAAATATCATAAATCCGGAAATTAATGGGACAAAAGACAAATCCAATAGGCCTTAGATTAGGCATCATCCGCGGATGGGATTCCAACTGGTTTGGTGGCAAGGATTTCAGCCAGAAACTGGTGGAAGATAACCAGATCAGGAAATACCTGAATGCCCGTCTTTCAAAAGCGGGAATTTCCAAGATCATTATCGAAAGGACCTTGAAACTTGTTACCGTTACGATTTTCACCGCCAGGCCAGGCATCATTATTGGTAAGGGTGGACAGGAAGTTGACAAGCTGAAGGAAGAGTTGAAAAAACTGACCGGCAAAGAGATCCAGATTAACATCTCCGAGGTCAAACGCCCTGAACTTGATGCGGTTATTGTTGCCAACACTATTGCAAAACAGATTGAGGGCAGGATTTCATTCCGCCGTGCCATCAAAACTGCCATCGCTTCTACCATGCGTATTGGAGCAGAAGGCATCAAGGTGGTGATCTCAGGAAGAATCGGTGGTGCTGAAATGGCACGGAGCGAGCAATATAAGGAAGGACGTATTCCCCTGCATACTTTGCGTGCCGATATCGACTATACCAAAGTGGAAGCACATACGACTTACGGAAGGATCGGGATCAAAGTATGGATTTGCAAAGGCGAGATCTTCGGAAAACCGGAACTGGTTCCATCAATGTCGGATTCTCTAAAAAAGCAAGTGCCAAGAAAAGGCGGCCGCGGTGGCGGTGGCGGAAGAAGGAGATAAAAACATAATAGATTGTATAATATATTAATTCAACAATAATGTTACAGCCAAAGAAGACTAAGTACAGAAAGATGCAGAAGGGAAAAATGAAAGGCAATGCCCAGCGCGGGAATCAGCTTGCATTTGGATCTTTTGGCATTAAAGCATTAGAGTCTGCATGGATCACTGGACGACAGATTGAAGCTGCACGTCAGGCTGTTACCCGTTATATGAAACGTGAAGGCCAGATCTGGATCTGCATATTTCCGGATAAACCGATCACCAAGAAGCCTGCTGAAGTACGTATGGGTAAAGGTAAGGGTGCTCCGGAATATTTCGTGGCCAGGGTAACTCCGGGAAGAATACTTTTTGAAGCAGAAGGTGTGCCATTGGATGTTGCAAAGGAAGCAATGAGACTTGCCGCACAAAAGCTCCCGATCAAGACAAAATTTGTCGTGAGAAGAGATTACGTTGAATAAAAAAAATTCAGGAAACGATGAAACAGGAAGTAATACAAGAACTCGGTATTGAAGAGTTGAAAGAAAGGCTGGAGGACGAAAGGAAGCAGCTCATCAAGCTGAAGCTGAACCATGCCGTTTCTCCCCTGGAAAATCCAAATAAAATTAAGGATTACAGGAGAACAATCGCACGCATGGAAACCGAATTAAGAAGCAGAGAATTAGAAGAAGCTAAAAAATAGCGCTATAAGTTATGGACAGAAACTTAAGAAAAGAAAGAACAGGTGTTGTGGTGAGCAATAAGATGGACAAGTCTGTTGTCGTACAGATCACCCGTAAGGTAAAGCATCCTATTTACGGGAAAATCGTCAAGAAGACTTCAAAGTTCATGGCTCATGACGAAAAGAATGATTGTAATATCGGCGACACTGTTCGCATTATGGAAACAAGGCCATTGAGCAAAGATAAATGCTGGCGATTAGTTGAAATCATTGAAAGAGCTAAGTAATTATGGTACAACAAGAATCAAGATTAGCCGTAGCTGATAACAGCGGTGCCAAAGAAGTCCTCTGTATACGCGTCCTGGGCGGAACACGCAAAAGGTATGCTTCAATCGGGGATCAAATTGTGGTTACCGTTAAAAACGCATTGCCTTCAGGGAACATCAAGAAAGGAACCGTCACGAGGGCTGTTGTGGTCAGAACGAGAAAAGAAATCCGCAGAGTTGACGGATCATATATCCGTTTTGATGATAATGCGGTGGTGTTATTGAACACCGCTGGAGAGATGATAGGCACCCGTATTTTCGGACCTGTTGCCAGGGAGTTGAGAGATAAGAAATTCATGAAAATCGTTTCATTGGCACCAGAGGTACTTTAATCGAATACAATAATTTTTCATCATGAAAAAGAAATTACATATAAAAAAGAGTGATAACGTAATGGTCATTTCCGGTGATTCCAAGGGCCAGCAAGGAAGAGTATTGCTGATCAATCACTCCAAGGAAACTGCCATTGTGGAAGGCATAAACATGGTATCCAAGCATACCAAACCCAATGCCGATAATCCAAAAGGAGGAATCATCCATAAAGAAGCACCCATTCGGATATCCAATCTGATGATCGTTGACAGCAAAGGAAATCCTACAAGGGTCGGACGTCAGCTGGATGAAAAGACCAATAAAATGGTTCGCGTTTCAATTAAATCAGGGGAGGTAATCAAGTAATGAGCTACACACCAAGATTAAAAGAAAAGTATAAAGATGAGATTTCACCTGTTTTAATGAAGGAATTCAGTTACAAGAACATCATGCAGGTGCCTAAACTCAAGAAGATCACCCTGAACCAAGGTTTAGGTGAGGCCACATTCGACAAGAAAATGGTTGATACAGGTGTTGAAGAAATGACATTAATTGCCGGACAACGTGCAATTCCAACCAAGTCGAAGAAAGATATCTCCAACTTTAAGCTCAGAAAAGGAATGCCCATCGGTGCAACCGTGACCTTGCGTGGAGACAAAATGTATGAATTCCTCGACAGGCTGATCTCAGTAGCCATCCCAAGGGTCAGGGACTTCAGGGGTGTCAATGACAAAGGTTTTGATGGCAGAGGCAATTATTCATTCGGTGTTACAGAACAGCTCATTTTCACAGAAATCAATATTGATGACGTGAACAAGATCAACGGTATGAACATCACATTTGTCACCTCTGCGAATACGGATAAAGAAGCTTATGCCCTGTTAAGAGAATTTGGTTTACCATTTAAAAATATAAATAAATAAGCAATATGGCAAAGGAATCAATGAAAGCAAGGGAAGTCAAACGAGCTAAGCTCGTTGAAAAGTATGCTGCCAAAAGGGCTGAATTAAAAGCCAAAGGCGACTACATTGGTTTACAGAAACTTCCCAAAAATGCTTCACCTGTACGTTTGCACAACAGATGCAAGTTGACCGGAAGACCTAAGGGTTATATGAGGCAATTTGGCATCTCCCGTATTAACTTCAGGGAAATGGCATTACAGGGACTTATCCCGGGAATTAAAAAAGCAAGTTGGTAATTATTAAATCATTGGAAGATGATCACAGATCCCATATCAGATTATTTGACAAGTATCAGGAACGGCATTTTAGCCAACCACAGAATAGTGGAAATTCCTGCTTCGAACATCAAGAAAGACATTACAAAGATCCTTTTCGAAAAAGGATACATTTTAAATTATAAGTTCGAGGATGATAATAAGCAAGGTATTATTAAAATTGCGCTTAAATATCATCCCGTAACCAAACAATCCGCCATCAACAAGCTGGAAAGGGCAAGTCGCCCGGGATTGAGGAATTATGTTAACGCTACTAAGCTCCCGAGAGTACTCAACGGACTTGGTATCGCCATCATTTCTTCATCCATCGGTGTAATTACCGATAAAGAAGCCAGAAAAGAAAATGTTGGTGGAGAAGTATTGTGTTACGTAAGTTAAAACAAGAGAATTATTAATTATGTCACGAATAGGAAAAGCACCAATCGCACTACCTGAAGGTGTAGAGGTTAATGTCTCAGATGACAATATCGTCACCGTGAAAGGAAAACTTGGAGAGCTTACACAGGCTGTCAACCCCGACCTTACGGTTAAGGTGGAAGATGGAAATATCCTGGTTGAACGCCCTTCAGATGAGAAAGCGCATAAAGCCTTGCATGGCCTTTACAGGGCACTGATCGCTAATATGGTCAAAGGCGTTTCTGATGGGTTCAAAATTGTCCAGGAAATGGTAGGCGTTGGTTATAAAGCGTCAGCCAAAGGACAGGTATTAGAACTGTCAGTGGGTTATTCTCACAATGTTTTCTTTGAACTTCCGGAAGAAGTTAAATTAGAAACGCTCACTGAAAGGGGTAAGAACCCGCTCATCATCCTGACATCGCATGATAAGCAATTGTTGGGACAGGTGGCGGCCAAGATCCGTTCGCTGAGAAAACCTGAACCCTATAAAGGTAAAGGAATCAGATACCAGGGTGAAGAAATTAGAAAGAAAGCTGGTAAAGCAGCTGCAGAATAAAATAAGTATATTCTTTAAACTCCTAAGAGGATGAAAATAAAGGATCCAAAACAATACAGAAGACACAGAATCCGGATGAGGATACGCAAAATTGTCCAGGGTGACGCCGAAAGACCCAGGATGAGCGTTTTCAGGAGCAATAAACAAATTTATGTCCAGCTCATTGATGATGCAGAAGGTCAAACATTGATCTCCGCTTCATCCAGGGAAAAAGGTATCATTGACAAACAGGTCGCCAAGATTGAACAAGCGAAACTGGTTGGTCAACTGATCGCCGAAAAAGCTAAAGAAGCTGGAATTGAAAATGTTGTTTTTGACAGAGGCGGATATTTGTTTAACGGTAGAGTGAAATCATTGGCTGAGGCAGCCAGAGAAGGTGGACTAAAATTTTAATTATCATGTCGAACGTAAATATCAAACGAGTTAAATCAAGTGAGATTGAATTCAAAGACAGGCTGGTAAGTATTCAGCGTGTAACCAAAGTCACCAAGGGTGGCCGTACCTTTAGCTTCTCTGCCATTGTTGTGGTAGGAAACGAAAATGGTGTCGTTGGCCATGGCCTGGGCAAGGCTAAAGAGGTTACCTCTGCCATCGCCAAAGGTATTGATGATGCCAAGAAGAATCTGGTCAAGGTGCCGGTCCTGAAAGGAACGATCCCTCACGAAATTACGGGTAAGTACAGTGGCGCTAATGTATTCATCAAACCAGCAGCCCCGGGTACCGGTGTGATTGCAGGAGGTGCAATGCGTGCTGTCATGGAGAGTGTAGGCATCAGAGACGTATTGGCCAAGTCAAAAGGATCATCCAACCCCCATAGTGTTGTCAAAGCAACGATTGATGCGCTTTCCAAACTCAGGGACCCGTACACAATTTCACAGCTCAGGGGAGTTGATCTGAACACAGTATTTAACGGTTAATTATTAATGCTGCCATGAAGAAAATAAAGATAACACAAGTCCGAAGTGGAATTGGGCATCCGAAACGTCAGAAAAGGACCCTTGAGGCACTGGGTTTTAAAAGGCTCAACCAAACTTTAGAAGTTGAGGTAACACCTCAGATTGAAGGTATGATCAGAAAGGTCAAACACCTGATTGAAATTGAAGAAAAATAGTCTGTAACAAGAAAATCAAAAAATAAAATGGATTTAAGTAATCTTAAACCGGCTCCAAAATCAACCAAGTCAAGGAAAAGGATTGCTCGCGGGCAAGGGTCTGGAAAAGGGGGCACTTCAACACGTGGCCATAAAGGCGCACAATCAAGATCCGGATACAGCAAGAAAATGGGTTTTGAAGGTGGACAAATGCCATTGTACAGAAGGGTTCCTAAGTACGGTTTTAAAAACTTTAACCGCGTTGAGTACCACGGCATTAACGTTGATACCTTACAACAACTTGCCGATACCAGGAAACTGGATGTCATTGATGTGGATACATTGATTGAGAATGGACTCGCATCCAAAAAAGATCTTGTTAAAATTTTAGGACGGGGTGAACTGAAGAGCAAACTGGAGGTCACTGCCCATGCTTTCTCAGAAACAGCGAAAAGCAAAATTGAAGCAAAAGGTGGTGTTGCAACTAAAATCTAAAAGTGCATGAAAAAGTTAATCCAAACGATTAGA
>JAUXCL010000069.1 GCA_030618905.1 Bacteroidales bacterium
ATCGAGTGATATTGAACCCGATGATCAGATCGCCCTTGGTCCAGTCATTCTGATTCAAGGCAACATTATATTGCGGGACCAGGTAATTGGCCGTACCGATGAAAAACTGAAATGCGTGTGTACTCGTAGCCACTTCCCAACCTATATTCATATTGGGCTTTGGTGGATTGACCAGTGGTACATGCTCAGCAATAGCTTCTGTATTGATTGGCCAGTCAAAATTGAAAATCACAGAGGATTGAGGGCTTACCCTGGCCCGGCCGTTGAAATGAAAAGCCAGTTTATCATGTTCCTGTGTGGGTTCAACTTTATTAAAATGCGCAAAACTTCCTGCGATGGCAAGGGTCAGCCAATCCGTAAATTTCCTGGTTACGATGACCTGTGTAAAATAAGAAAAGCGATTGGTGAATTTGTAGTTCTTGCCGAAGTATTTTTCATTCTGTGCATCAATAGCCCAATCACCGAAGTATGTAATTGATATGGGTATTTTGTTGCTTCTCGTTTGTTTCAAAATATTAACTTTCAAAGTAAAATCCTGCAATTTGTAGTTTTTGGTGGTACCAAATCCCACCTGCAACCAATCCCAAATACTGTAATTCGCCCCCAGGCGGATATTTGATGCACCATAAATTCCCCAGAGATCAGAAATGCCATTGCCGACCGGGCCAAAGCGGTGTTGAATGACGAATTCCAGGGTTTTTGCTGTGGGAATATTAACGGTTTGACCGTCGATGACATATCCACTGGCAAACATCCTGCGGGCAGGTTTCTTTTCAGATTTATTGCCAAAAGCAGTAGTCCATAGATCATAACCCTGTCCGAACAGAGCTATATTAAACAGGACAAGAATAAGTATGATATAATATCTTTTCATTGTATTAATTTTGATTGATCAATCAGTTGATAGTCCATTTTACTAATTATTTTGAGCGCCCTGCTCTATCCATTTCAGGATATAGGCTGCATCACCGGGTTGGGCATAGGCTTTCATGCTTCCGAACCTGAGAGAGGTGTAAAGCGTACTGCTTTCCGGGTCATCAACATTCACGTAACCCCCACTCATAATCTCATTATAGGATACTTCTGCGGAGAGATTTGGGGATGGTCCACCGGAGCTATGGCATCCACTTGCGTTACAGCTGCGATCAAAAATGGGCTGGATATTATTCGAATAAGAGATGACATCCGGCATTTCCGGATCGTCTGGCACAATCCACTCATACTCACAGGATTGCATGAGAAATGCAGCAAATAAAAACAGCATTATTACTCTGATGATTCTGATCATATCGCTTATGTTAATTCGTTCGTTATTTAAATTCAAAAAAAAAAGCTTCAAATAAATGAAGCTTTTTTTTGATTCACTCAATCTTATTGCAGAGATTCAATTGAATTTTCCATTAATTTCTTGGCGTATTTTGTATTATGTAATCCCTCACTCCTGTCTTCCAGTACAAAGAGATAGTTGAATACACCACCGGCCTGATCCATGGACATAGTACCTGGAATAACGTGATCACTTGAATCCAGGACTCCTTGTGTCAATAATACGGTTCTCAGGTCAGCCAGCAATCCATCAATTAGTTCAGCTGTATCCTCAACCATAGCTTCAAGAGCGTCGGGATCCGTATGGCAATCCGTACAACCAGCAATATTGAGATGGTCACCTCCATGATAGAGGTAAGTCATATTCCAGGTATGCCCACCGGCCTGGTTTCCATATGCTTCAGCCATATGGCACTTGACACAAGTATTTTCAATATTTGTATGTGCGCTATTACTATATCCTCCGCCTACTTCATATCCGCCCGTACCGGCAATCATTGTGCCTTGAGGGCCATGGTGTGGGCCCCAATAAGGTGATGTGATCGTGATATCTTCCCTGGTTCCGGGACTTGGAAATGGATCCGGGATCATGGGTTGATGACAGCTAATACAAACGTTAGCCGTTCCCTGGTCAGAAACAACATCATTAATCCGGAACGCCACAGGTGTAGTTGACCTGAGCTGCCAGTCGCTGGAAGTATAAGTTTCATGAATATTGTGACAGGTGAAACAATTTACCGGGGTTGGATTTGAAATGGCTGCTGATGTTTCCTGTTCACCGGTTTGGAGTACTTCACGGTATCCCATGCTGGTATGGCAAGGTGCACAATCTGATCCATTTCTTTCAAAGGTTCCGCCATTCAGGTGGCCTGATGCTTCATATTGGATCTGCCTGGCCAGTACATCTTCAGAAAAATTATGACATTGTCCACAGGTTTGGACTCCTGATTCCCCCTGAGGTCCCTGTTGGCCTTCTTTAGTACAACTTGCAACGAAAACAATCATCGCTACAAATAAAACCGGAACGATGAGCATGAATAGATTTGTTTTTTTCATAAATGGTTGGTTTTTAGCTTTATTATGGCTTATCCTACTTTCTTGATTTTTCGCGATTCAATATTAAATAATTGTTCAGTTCCTGTAAATATATATACATTGATATATTTACATTCAAGAAAGGGTTTGGTGTAGGAATATTTTGACATACATCATGTTTTTATTGATATATATCATTGCAGACAGCCTATTAAGCTAATTAACAGATTTTTGGTTCATGCTAAATTATGGTGAGGTTGGAGGAGGTTTCTAATTTAGAATAGCTATAAATATTAATTTTGAGACATTTTTACCCTGTTTCACTGATATTGATCAGGGCTTTTTCATTTAGAATTTTTACCTCATCTTTATTGACGGAGATAAATCCTGCATCTTTCAAATCCTTTAATACCCTGATGACACTTTCTTTGGTCATGGATGACAGGTCTGCGAGGTCCTGTCGGGAAATTGTCAGGTAAAAAGGATTGGTTCTGTAAACTGCTTTATTCAGATATAATAAGGTATTTGCTATACGCCCGGGCATTTGCTTCTGGGTGAGGGTAAGCAATTTATCGAAAAGCATTATGTCCCGCTCATTGCCCTGCCTTAACAGTTCATTGGCCAGGGTAATATTTTTCTTTAGGATTTCATTAAAAAGATAGGCCTCGATAAAACAAGCAGTGGTATCTTCCACGGCAGCAGCTGAGAAATGGTGCCTGAAATCAGTGTACATCCCAGGCCCCCCTATCATATTTCCGGGTCGTACTATCTTCAGGATCAGATTTTTATTATTATACCCTTCAATATATATCTTGACCAGGCCACTGGTAATGCAAGCTATATGGGTTAATGATGTGCCCTGTTTAAATATGGTTTCACCCCGGTTAAATTTAACTTCATACCTGGTTTCATTAATTTTCTGCAATTCCTCATTTGAAAGAAATTTAAAGAAATCTATTTTGCGTTTACATTTTGTGCAGTCCTGAAGTTTTAAAAATTGTGCCATAGTATTGACATTTATCTACTTTCAATATAAAAATAGTTAAATTATTTTTGATTGTAAAGCAGATACGAAAATAAATGATTCTAAATTTTAAACATAAAAAAAGAGGCCATTGCACAAGCCTCTCTTTTAATTTTTGTTGGTATGTTATGAAAGAACGTTAATTTTTCTTATCTTTTGCAAACTGATCTTGCATTTGGGAGATATTAATGTTTTCAGTTTAGCTTATTGAAAATAATAAACCAACAATAGCATTAATTGTTCACCGAAATGTGTAAAATTTTGAAATTAAATTCAGGGCAGGAAATACTTAATCACTTTTGAGCTTTGATCGTTGATCCAGAAGCTTATTGATTTCTTCTTCCGTTAAATCAGGATTGCCCAACATTTCATCTATCTGGCCAACATCATCTGCAGGAGCTGATTTTTCCCCGGGTTCTTCAATTGAATCGAATTCCATTACAGCCTCATAATCATCCCCCAATTCGTTCTTTAATTGCTCTACCAGCCCGGCGATCATGTCCTTGACGGGTTCCCCAAACTTGTCGAGCAATTCCTCCGAGATCTGATCTTTCATGTTCTCATAATTATTGATCAGGTATTCAAAGTTCTGGTAGAAACTTTTATCAATCCCCTTCATTTCATCCAGGGATGTTTTCTCTTTCAACTTCTTGAACAGTTTAATCAGCAGGTCTAGATTTTCGTGGAATGATCTGTTGCTCTCAGGCATACATTTGTCTTTTTTGCAAAATTAGTTCAATTTTTTAAAGCTAAACAATTAAAGGCCATTTTATTCTATCTTTGAGTGATCGTGTTGGCTTGAAATATAAACGCCAAAAGCGGAATTTTGTTTTCTGCTCACTGATCCCAAACTATAGTCAGGGAATTGAACAGCGCCCAAAAATGCAGGTTTTTAAAGAAATTACGCCACTTCAGGAATATTTAGATATCCAAGTCCGGGAAGGCAGGACCATTGGCTTTGTGCCTACAATGGGTGCCCTGCATGATGGGCATTTATCACTTATTGCATTCTCAGTCGCTGATAACGACCTGACTGTGGCCAGCATATTCGTAAACCCAAAGCAATTTAACAACCCCGATGATCTCAAAAAATACCCAAGGACCCTGGACAGGGACCTGAAAGAACTTGAAACAAGTGGATGCGATATTGTTTTTTTCCCATCCGGGAAAGAAATGTACCCTGAAGAAGTGCACATAGTATATGATTTCGGAAATCTCGATATGGTGATGGAGGGAAAGCACAGGCCAGGCCATTTTAATGGGGTCGCCATTGTAGTAGAGCGCTTATTTAAAATTACAAAACCTGACAAGGCATATTTCGGACAAAAAGATTTTCAACAACTGGCCATCATCAAAGCACTGGTTGAGATCCAAAAGATACCAGTAGACATCATACCCTGCCCTATTGTCAGGGAGGCCGATGGACTGGCCATGAGTTCCAGGAACATAAGATTAACTGTAGCACAAAGAAAATCGGCACCAGGGATATACCGGGCATTACAGGGTGCAAAGTCAAAATTCAACCAGACTTCTATTAAAGAAATAAAGGATTGGGTTGATAGACAAATCCGCAATATCCCTGAAATGGAGCTGGAATACTTTGAAATTGTGGATCAAAAGAGCTTAACGCCGGTTTTAACACGCCGGCAAGGCCAGACATGCATTGCCTGCATCGCGGTTTACCTGGGAGAAGTTCGTTTAATTGACAATATGTTTCTGAATTGAAATTTTTGTAATTTTGCACAGTCATGCAAATTGAAATATTAAAATCCAAGATACACAGGGCAAGCATCACAGATGCTAACCTGAATTATGTTGGCAGCCTCACCATTGATGAGGACCTGATGGATGCAGCCAACCTGATTGAAAATGAGAAGATTCACATTTATAATATCAATAATGGTGAGCGGCTGGAGACGTATGTTATCAAAGGTTTAAGAGGCTCCGGCACCATAGTACTCAATGGTGCAGCCGCACGGAAAGCTGCCATTGGCGACCTGGTCATCATTATATCATATGCCATGATGGATTTTGAGTTGGCCAAAAGCTTTAAACCTTCCATCGTATTCCCGGACCAACACAATAAACTGAAATAGTTTTTGAAGAAGAAAACCATATCTGTAATTAATTATTTGTTTTTCTTGCTGATAGGCATTCTATTCCTTTGGCTTGCTTTCAGGAAGGTTGACCTTCATCATGTCTGGTTAGAGATCAAAAACGCCGATTATTTCTATATCGGACTTTCTATTATTGCTGCACTCATTGCCCATCTTTTCAGGGCACTGCGCTGGAACATCCTGATCAATTCAATGGGTTATAAAACAAAGACAAGTACCACATTTTATGCGGTGATGATCGGATACCTGGCAAACTCTGCTGTACCACGTCTCGGAGAAGTATCCCGTTGCGGCGTTCTCAGCAAGAAAGACAAGATCCCCTTTACCTCTTTGTTTGGCACGGTGATCGCAGAAAGAGCTTTTGATATGATTGTTCTGCTGACCATTATCCTGATGGTCGTCCTGTTACAATACAGGCTGGTGGGAGGATTCTTCGACCGGAATATCGTTGAGCCGCTTTTTTCGAATGTAGAAAGTAATCTATTGCCCATTATCATCGTCTCATTTCTTGTGGGGCTGGCCATATTCGGGATTATTTTCCTGGTGAGGATGCACAAAGAACGCATCATGAAGACAACTTTAATGCTCAGGTTCAGGAAATTTATGAGCGGCATCCTGGAGGGTATCAAGACCATTAAGAGAATTAATCAGAAAGGTGTATTTCTGCTCTATACCCTTGTTATATGGGGCATGTATTCCTTAATGATCTACCTCCCTTTCTATTCCATACAAGACACCGCGGGTTTGGATTATGGAGATGCCATCACCGTGATGGCCATTGGCAGCCTGGGTATTGTTGCTCCTGTTCCCGGAGGCATCGGGACCTATCACTTTATTACTAAAGCTACTCTATTTGAACTTTACGGGGTCAATCCGGATGCAGCGACATCCTTTGCGACCATAACGCATGCAGCACAACAGATCATGATCTTGCTGGTTGGGGCCCTTTCATTTTTATTGATAATCTTACAAAAAAGGAGAATGACAGATGGAAATGCTAAATTACATCAGGTCGAAAATTCAAAGTGAAATCGTCGATATAGATCGCCAGATTGCCGTCTGGAAATTTTTAAACCAAAAAATCGTATTCACGAATGGTTGTTTTGATATTTTGCACCGGGGTCATATTGATTACCTGGCAAAAGCTGCCGATGAAGGTGACCTATTGGTTGTAGGATTGAATTCAGACAGTTCAGTTAAAAGTATTAAAGGCAATAACAGGCCGATCAATAATGAAGATACACGGGCGATGGTCCTGGGATCATTGGCTTTTGTAGATGCAGTTTTTCTTTTTGATGAAGACACTCCCTATGAATTGATCAAGCGGGTTCAACCGGATGTGCTGATCAAGGGTGCTGATTATAATAAGGAAGATATCGTGGGTTATGATATTGTCAGGAATAATGGAGGCGAGATCAAAACCATTGAATTGCTTAATGGTTACAGTACCACCAACCTGATTGATCAAATAAAGTCCCTTTAATGACAAAAACCAAAACCATTTTCTATTGCCAGAATTGTGGTGCCCAATCGCCCAAATGGATAGGCCGTTGCCCGGCATGCAATGAATGGAATACCTATGTAGAAGAGGTCGTCCAAAAGGAGAAAAAGGACAGTACTCCCATACCCGGAAGCATCGGAAGATCAGCTAAACCCACTCCTATCGATGCCATCAGCACCGGTAACGAGTACAGGATTGATACCGCCAACCAGGAACTTAACAGGGTTTTGGGTGGTGGACTGATTCCCGGATCACTGATCCTGCTGGGTGGTGACCCCGGCATCGGAAAATCTACCCTGATGTTACAGGTTGCCCTGCAATTCAAAAAGGTTAAGATATTGTATGTAACCGGTGAAGAGAGCGAGCAGCAGATCAAAATGAGGGCAGAACGCGTGGGGAAGATCAATCCCAATTGCTTTATTCTTACAGAAACCTCAACCCAGGCTATTTTCCAGCATATTGAACAGTTGCAACCCGACCTTCTGGTGATCGATTCTATACAAACACTGCATACGGATATCATTGATTCATCTGCAGGAAGCATTTCCCAGATCAGGGAATGTGCCGCAGAGATGCAGCGTTATTCCAAGTTGAGCAATACCCCTGTTTTCCTGATTGGGCACATTACCAAGGACGGTTTGCTGGCCGGTCCCAAAGTATTGGAACACATGGTTGACACTGTGTTGCAGTTTGAAGGTGACAGGCATCACGGATACCGGATCCTTCGCTGCGTAAAAAACCGCTTTGGCTCCACCTCTGAGCTGGGTATCTTTGAGATGACAGGCATGGGTTTGCGGGAAGTGCATAATCCCTCTGAGATCCTGATCTCGCAACGTGACGAAAAAGTAAGTGGTGTGGCCATTGCCGCAATGCTTGAAGGCATGCGCCCCATGCTGATTGAGACGCAGGCCCTGGTCAGCACGGCCGCCTACGGAACACCCCAGCGTTCCACTACGGGCTTTGATACCAGAAGGCTGAACATGTTATTGGCCGTATTGGAAAAGCGCAGCGGGTTCCGCCTTGGCACCAAGGATGTGTTTCTGAATATCGCCGGTGGCATCAGGGTTGATGACCCTGCCATCGACCTGGCTGTGATCAGCGCCATACTCTCATCGAATGAGGACCTGCCTGTTGAGCATAAAGCCTGCTTTGCAGGGGAAGTAGGCCTTTCCGGGGAGATCAGAGCGGTCAACAAGATCGAACAACGGGTTGCGGAAGCGGATAAGCTGGGATTCAGGTGGATCTATATTTCGGCGTTTAATAAGAAAGGGTTTCAACCTAAAAACTATCAAATTGAAATAATACCTGTCAGGAAAGTGGAAGAGCTATTCAGTTTACTTTTTGGCTGACAGGTGATCTGTGAACGGTGAACAGTGAACGGTGAACAGAATTTATGATTTAAAACTCTATTTCCAGCAATATCGGACAGTGGTCTGAGTGTTTTGCTTCCGGCAGGATGACGGCACGTTGCATTTTGTTTTTGATAGGTGCGCTGACCATGTGGTAATCGATGCGCCAGCCCAGGTTGCGGGAGCGTGCATTGGCCCGGTAGCTCCACCAGGTATAATGATGGGGTTCTTCATTGAAGGTACGGAAAGAATCGATAAATCCTGTATCCAAAAATGCGCTCATCCATTCCCGTTCTTCAGGCAAGAATCCTGAACTTTTGGCATTCCCTTTAGGGTCATGGATATCGATGGGTTTATGGCAGATATTGTAATCGCCGGAAATGATCAGGTTCGGCCTGGTTTTTTTCAATTCATCAACATAATCCTGAAAATCAGACAGCCATTGCATCTTGAAAGCTTGCCTGGTATCGCCACTTGACCCCGAGGGATGGTATACTGAGATGACTGAAATATCGCCATAGTCGGCCCGGAGCCACCGGCCCTCATCATCATAAATGGGAATGTCCATCCCATATACCACCTGATCTGGCTCCTGCCTGGTCAATAACGCAACACCGCTATATCCTTTCTTCTGTGCTGAAAACCAGTAATTTATATAACCCGCTTCTTCAAATTCAAAGAGTGGGATTTGGTCGGAATTGGCCTTAATTTCCTGCAGGCAAATAATATCGGGATTGACTGATTTAATCCAATCCATCAGGCCCTTTTTCAAAGCAGCCCTGATACCGTTAACATTGTACGAGATTATCCTTTTCATGCTGATGATGTCCAATTTTCAAAAACATGCTAAGATACTAAAGATTAATCCTTGCTTGCATTTTGAAAAAATTAAAATTGCATTAACTTCGCAAAGATTCCTAAATGACATGAACAAGCTAACAGTATTGGACAGGTTTCTGATGTGGCGCGTTAAGCACATCAGCGATAAGTACTTCATGATGATCCTTGCCATTGTCATTGGTTTTCTGGCCGGTGTGGGTGCCGTAATCATTAAGAATGGAGTCCGGCTGATCAGGAATTTATTAACCGGAGAATTAGTCGGGGATATTGAGCACTACCTGTACTTCATTTACCCGACTGTCGGTATTCTGATAGTGGTACTGATCATTAAATTCGTTGTTAAACAACATGTGGGACATGGGATCCCCAGCGTCTTGTATGCCATTTCCAAAACGCATGGCTACATCAAACGGCACAACATTTTTTCATCCATCATCGCCAGTATCTTTACCGTTGGTTTCGGGGGCTCCGTAGGACTGGAGGGCCCTACAGTTGCAACCGGTGCAGCCATTGGATCAAATATAGGCCGGATGATGCGGCTGAATTATAAACAGATCACCCTTATGCTTGGGCTGGCCTGTGCTGCGGCCATGGCAGCGATCTTTAAAGCACCCATTGCTGCTGTCGTTTTTGCCATCGAGGTGATCATGATAGACCTCACCCTGGCCTCTGTGATACCGCTGCTGATCGCATCGGTAACAGGTCTCATGACATCCTATTTTTTCCTTGGCCAGGCAGTGCTGTATCCTTTCCATATCGAGGTTGGATTTGACCCGGGCGACCTGCCATTTTATATTCTCCTGGGGATCCTGGGTGGCTTTATATCTGTATATTTTACCAAAATGTACATTTTCATAGAAGCCAGGTTCGCAAAGATTAAATCATGGTTATGGAGATGGATCATCGGCTCTTCCATCCTGGGTGTACTGATCTTTTTCTTTCCTGCACTATATGGCGAGGGCTATGAAGCCATCAATGCCTGCCTGCAGGGAGATTACAGTATTCTTTTTGAGGACAGCATCTTTCATGCTTATAAGGACATGATGATGATGGTTTTCATCTTATTCCTGCTGATCCTTTTCTTTAAAGCCATCGCTACTTCAGTCACTTTTGGCGCCGGTGGCGTAGGTGGTATCTTTGCCCCGACATTGTTCCTGGGGGCGTTTGCCGGCCTTTTCTTTGCCAACCTGTTGAACTATTTTGGCATTGAACCGGTCTCGGCCAGCAATTTTGCCATGGTGGGCATGGGAGGGCTGATTGCCGGTGTGTTGAGTGCCCCGCTGACCGGTATCTTTCTGATTGCTGAGATCACCGGTGGATATGAATTATTTGTTCCACTCATGATCACGGCAACCATCTCCTTTGCGACAACCAAAATTTTCATCAAGCATTCTGTATACACCCATCAGCTTGCCAAGCGAGGACAGCTGATTACGCATCATAAGGATAGAGCCATCCTTTCTTTATTAAATGTTAAAGACCTTATCGAAACAAACTTTGAGACCGTCGACAGAGACGCAAACCTCGGGGATTTGGTGGAAGCAATATCTAAATCATCGAGAAACCTCTTCCCTGTAATTGATGATAAAAACAACTTCCATGGTTTGATTGTCCTGGATGATATCCGGAACATTATCTTCAAACCCCATAAGTATGAGGTTATCAAAGTCCATGAGTTGATGTTCATGCCGGCAACACATGTAGATCCCGATGAATCCATGGAAGAGGTGGCCGGTAAATTCCAGGCAACCGGCAATTACAATTTGCCGGTGATCAAAGATGGTAAGTATATCGGTTTTATTTCCAGGGCCACCATTTTTTCAGAATACCGCAAGATGCTTCAAGACTTTTCCGATGATTAGTTTGTATACCATTCTGGATTATTTCTTCATTGTTTTCCATACGGTCCTGATCATATTCA
>JAUXCL010000175.1 GCA_030618905.1 Bacteroidales bacterium
AATTGGATTTGGTTCCTGGTCGGATAAGGAACCTGTACCGTCAACAGCCGATCCGGCAGTTTTTGTTGAAGACAAGATGACTGACAGCTATTCCGCAATTGGGCTTGGCTTTGGTCTTGAAAAAAGGAAAGGAAAAGGCCGGGTTCAGGGATTCTATGGTGGAGAAGTTGGTTTGGCTTTCCAGTCTGAAACAACCAAGTACACTTATGGTAATGTAGCAGCAGCGGATGCATACTTCTATGATTTCGAATCAGGTTATGTGACGACCATGGGTGAAACGGGATACAGGCTAATTGAAGTCAAAGATGGAACAAGTTTTGGTGTTGCAGTAAGAGGATTCGCCGGTGTTGAATATTTCTTTGCACCAAAGATCTCAATCGGGGGTGAATTTGGTTGGAGCCTCGGATTTGTATCCGATGGAAAATCTACAGGAACCACCGAAGATATTGCCGGAGAAACTAAAGAATCAGAAGGTGCCAGTGATTCAATGTTCCGCATTGACACTGACAACTGGGGTGGAACTATCATGTTGATATTTTACTTCTAAGAATTTTTTTAGGTACGCATAAAAAAACCCGCTAAAAAGCGGGTTTTTTTATTGCCCTATATTTGAATTTCTCCGATTGTATCCAGTATTCGACGCAAGCTGTCACGATACAAGATAAAAGTATCCTGGTAAGTTGAGTCAATTGGCTTAGCCGGTGGGGATTCGACTTTTAATGGATCAATGGGCTGTCCGTTTCGATAAAACCTGAAATCAAGATGCGGTCCGGTGGCAAGTCCTGACTTACCCACATAGCCAATTACCTGTCCTTGTGTAACAGAAGCTCCTTTCACAATGGCGTCACCATATCCGGAAAGATGGAGATAAGCAGTGCTGTAGGTACCATTATGTTTAATTTTTACGGTCCTTCCCCCCTGTCCTTTCCATCCTGTAAATGTAACAACACCATCACCGATGGCATGGACTGGCGTTCCGCTTGCAGCAGCATAGTCTACGCCCCGGTGTGGCCGCCTGATTTTCAGGATCGGATGGTACCTGCTGTGAGAGTAACGGGAACTGATACGTTTATACCTTAAAGGCGCTTTCAGGAATGTCCGCCGCATACTGCCTCCATCATCATCAAAAAAATCCCAAACGGAATCCTGTAAAAAACGATAGGCATAATATTCCCTGTCATAATGCTTGAACATAGCAGCAATGACTTCGCCCAAACCAATATATTGTCCATCCACAAATAACTTTTCATAAAGCACCTTATACCTGTCACCTTCCAGGATCCCAAAAAAGTCGATGGCCCAGGCATAAATTTCAGACAGCTCATTGGCCAGGTTTGGATCAGTTCCCTTATCAACCATACTATTCCATAATGAAGATTGAATTATGCCACAGTCTGTAGATATGATCCTCCGGATTTCCTTTTTCCCTTTATATATACTGATGCTGTCTTTAAGCTCATAAACGATATATTCGTGTGCCGAAGATTCATAGATAAAAAACTGAACCTCATGCAATGAATCCCGGGTGCTGATAACGATATACGTATTGCCGGCACGCATTCTCCGCACATCGAAAACACTTTTCGATTTCCTGGCCAGATGATCAATCCTCGCATAATCCACACCATAGTCCTGTAAAATGTCAGCCAGGAATTCGTTTTTGCGAATTTTATCTTTGTACAATATCAAAGAATCAATGATGATTCCATAGGCATATTGATGATGAATAGAATCCGCCTGGAATTCAATATCCTCAACTTTGTACTCCTTCTCCCCATAACGAATAGAAAGGAATATAACAATGGCACCCAGTAATACCATCAACAATAATTCTAATCCTCTTTTAGCCATTTATCAGCCACATTCTAACAAACATAATTATTCAAGCGCTTTTGCTTCTTCCCAGAACACATCCATTTCTTCAAGCGACATATCAAACAATGATTTCCCCAATTTCTTTGCATTCTTTTCAAGGTATTGAAATCTGCGAATAAACTTCTTATTGGTTCTCTCTAAAGCATCTTCCGGATTTACATCAATAAAACGGGCATAGTTTACCAGTGCAAATAGCAGGTCGCCAAATTCCTCTTCAGTCTTTGATTTATTGCCATCATGGTCAACTTCATTTTTTAATTCATGCAATTCTTCAATGACCTTTTCCCAGACTTGCTCCGGTTTTTCCCAGTCGAAGCCCACACCACTGGCCTTTTCCTGTATCCGGTAGGCTTTCACCAGAGGGGGCAGGGACCTGGGCACCCCTCCCAAAACAGATGTGCGGCCCTCATTCATTACCTTGATCTTTTCCCAGTTGTCTTTCACTTCCTTTGCATTCTTGACTATAACATCACCATAAATATGCGGATGCCGGGTGTGCAGCTTTTCATTAATATATTCAAGCACATCAGTGATGTCAAATGATTGCTTCTCCGATCCTATCCTGGCATAAAAGACTATATGCAGCATCAAATCACCTAATTCTTTCTTGATGGAATCAAGATCACCCTCCAGGATGGCATCGGATAGTTCGTAGGTTTCCTCAATGGTAAGATACCTGAGACTCTCCAGGGTCTGCTTCTTATCCCAGGGGCATTGTTCCCTCAATTCATCCATGGTTTTCAAAAGTTTCCCGAAAGCCTCAAGTCTTTTATCCATTATAATGGGTTTTGACAAAAGTAAGTATTAATTACAGAAATATATTTTTATAAATTTGTCTGAAATTATTGATCGGCAACAATCTACTAAAATATTGTTATCGCAACTTAGATATAGGTTTTTCAAGATCTCAGACAGACAGCAATCCGGGAAGGCTTTCCATTTGCTGATATTGCTGATTGCCGCTTTGCTATTAAATTCCGTGGCCCTGGGTCAAAAGGAACACAAAAGACTGAGCTCCAATCTTCTGCTTGAAGGACAGGTTTATTATGGATTCCTCATCCCTCATCATGTTGAAATGGAGATATTTAACAGACATTTCCCGGCGCTGGAAATATCTCTGACAAGGAAAACTTACGGCAGGGCACGTTGGGAATACATGTATAATTATCCATTGGTAGGTGTTGCTTATTGGTTCTCTGATCTGGGCGGTACACCTTACCTTGGGGATGCACATGCAGTATTTCCTTATATCAACTTTCCGCTGAATAAATCAAAAACTTTTCAGTTATATCTAAGAATTGGGCTGGGCCTGGGATATTTGACAAAAAAGTTTGACCGCCTTGAGAATTACAAGAATATTGCCATCGGCTCCAATATCAATGCTGCCATAAACATTCTGCTTCAAGTCAGGAAAAGACTGGGTAGCAGACTTGTATTTTCATTTAGCGTGGGATTGACCCATTTTTCAAATGGATCCATGAAATCCCCCAATTATGGAATCAATATTCCTTCAATAAGCAGTGGATTAGCTTTTCGCTTAGCCAAAGAGAACCCTTATTTCAAGCAAAAGCTGTTGCCGGAATTAAGTCCATTTTATTTTGACGGGAAAAAATCCGTCGACCTTGATGTATCCCTTGCCTTTGGTTATAAAGACATGCTGGCAGAATATGGAGGCAGGTATTTTGTTTTTGCTGCAAATGCGAACCTGATGAAACCCATTTCTTTCAAAACCAAGTACGGAGCAGCATTGGATTTTTCATATGATGGTACCGATGAGCAGTTGATATTAATGGAAAACGGCCCCGGATATCTTAAAAACGATGCCCAATTGATCCAGATAGGCATGGGCGGTGTATTTGAGTTAAATATGTCAAGAGTGTCATTGATAGGCACACTGGGTATATATATTTATACAAAATACAAGGGAGATGGCAATATTTATGAGAAATTAGCATTAAAGTATCAGTTTAATCAGCATTGGTTTTCCAGTATTACTTTAAAAGCACATGCCGGAAGGGCTGATTATATCAGCCTGGGAGTAGGATATAAATTTATGCTTATCTTTTATTAAGATGAAGAATACATTTAAAATAATCGGATTTACATTAATCTTATCCATGCTTTTTCTGCTCAGCAATTGTGGAAAGGACAATATGTTTGATTGTTTTAAAAGTACCGGAAAGATAGTTATTGAAGACCGTCCGGCTTCCGAGTTTTACGGCATCATTCTAAACAATAACCTTGATTTATACCTGACCCAGGGAAGCGGGTTTTCAATATCAGTAGAGGCAGGAAAGCATCTGCAAAAGGGAATTAAAACAGAGATCAGGGACAGGGTCCTGACCATTTCCAATGAAAACAGATGTAACTGGGTAAGAAGTTATGAAAAACCAATGAAGGTTTATGTTTCATTTACCGATCTGGACAGTTTGGAATATAAAGCCTCCGGAAACATATATTCCCTGAACACCCTGGTTAGTGATTCAATAAAACTGGTGGTAAAGGAAGGTGGAGGAAGTATAGATTTACACATTCAAACCTGGAAATCAGTATTTCAAATTGATGAAGGAACTGTAGACCTCACAGTGCATGGCACTTCAAATGTAAATTATATTTCTTCAAATGCATATGGGCCGGTTGATTGTCTTGATCTAAACACGGTATTTACCTATATGAACAGCAGCAGCACCAATAATTGCTACGTAAACACAAGTTCTGTGCTGGATGTCACCATTGAGAATGTGGGAGATGTTTATTATATGGGGAACCCGGACTCAGTTTACTTCACGCAACACAGTTCAGGTAAGTTGATCAAACTGGATTAGGCAGCAGGAAATACTGCTGCGATAAACGAATAAAGCGTCGGGGTTCTAATAAGCTTTAGCGAAAACCACCCTTTGTTTTGAAGGCTTTCCTGTATAAATACATTTCCCTTCTTCACGATCAGCATCCATGGGGATTACCCTGATGGTGGCCTTGGTCTCATCCTTGATTTTAAGCTCAGTTTCTGCAGTACCATCCCAATGTGCATATACGAATCCACCTTTGCCCTCCATGATTGTTTTGAATTCCTCCCAGTCATCTACAGTATAAGTATTGTTTTCCCTGAAGGACAAGGCTTTTTGATACAGGTTATCCTGGATCTGATCAAGCAAATGCTCAACCTTGTTTTCAATATCGGTAAGTTGCAGGACCTCTTTCTCCAGGGTATCCCTTCTGGCTACTTCGACAGTGCCATTTTCCAGGTCGCGTGGGCCAATGACCAGTCGAACCGGAACCCCTTTGAATTCGTATTCATTAAACTTCCAACCAGGTTTAAATGTATCCCTGTTATCATATTTAACCGAAATACCTTTTGC
>JAUXCL010000008.1 GCA_030618905.1 Bacteroidales bacterium
AAATATAAAATTGGCACGTCAAGTAATTTTTTTTGGACCATGAGCAATATGCTCAGAATCCTTCCTGTTCTGCCATTACCATCACGAAAAGGATGTATAGCTTCAAATTGATAATGAGAAATAGCCAACTTAATTAGTGGATCATAATTGAATTTCTGGTCATTATTGATGTAGTCAAGCAAATTATTTAATTTTTCCTGTATCACCTTTTCTCCCCTTGGTGGTGTATAAATCACTTCGCCACCAAGTAAACCGCTTCCCCTCTTATTAATTACTGTTTCTGTTTGGCTTGGCCTAATTCCGTCCCTAACTTGTTTAATTTCCTGATATAATTCTATCAATGAATCAGTATCAAATTTCCCTTTCCGGGTTATCTTGTTATAACCAATCCACAGTGCTTGCCTATAATTTAACACCTCTTTCGCATTCCCGGTTAAAGCCGATTCTTTGAGAGTTAATGATTTATAAAGTTCATCATCTGTTGTGAAAATGTTCTCAATTTCTGTACTGGCTTTGGCCTCTCTCAAAGCTATTGTATTTACTAACATCGATTGATTTGGAAGTTTTTGAGCTAGTCCCTTGAGTTCGGCTAATGCTTTATTAGCCTTATTTAAAGCTTGCAAAACTTCAATGTTTATTACTTCCTTATCATCTGGAGGTAAAATTGGTAAATTATTATATGGCTTATTTCTATCGTATGGAATAATTGTGTTTGACATTTAATTATTTTTTTGTCAAAATTAATCATTTTTTGACACTAGTGAGTTTTTCTGTCAAAATATTTTTCTTTAAAATGCTTGCTGTCAAAAAAGTGATTTTATTGAGTCAGAAATTTGATATTTTTCTATGCCCTGCTTATCAATCATTTCATACTTTTGTTGACATGCATAAAGACATCAACCCCCAATTACTTGATTGCGTGATGCGGGAGAATGATCATGTGATCTATTATGGAGAGGCTCCGCTGTGTTCCCCCGAAGGGCGAGAGATAAGCCATAAGGAGCCCCGGATTTTGAAACATCTGCTGATCAAGCTGACCATTCGCAAGATGATCGAATCGGCATCAGTTAACTCTTATGCAATATTTTCATTTCAAAAAGATTACCTGGAACAAGAGAAGGATCCGGTTAAAGATCATTTTCAACAATTGCTTGAACATGACAAACTGGTTCAGACCAAGCTGGACAAGATCTCGTCAAAACTGATTGATGTGAATGATGCACTGGACTTTCTGGATGAAAACACACAGGTGCTGAATCTCATCTACCTGGGTGTCTCCGAGATTGTCACCAGGTTGAATAATTTCCTTTATGAAGATATTACGGACAATCCTTATGATGGTAATATACCGGAAACGATTAAGGATTTTTTGGAATTTCAGTATACCAATTTGCCTGATGAGCATAAATCTGCCGTGAACCTCCTGTGTGCATATCACCAGGGTGGCTTAATGTTGCCCCTGATGTTGGTAAAACACAAGATCACTCCTTCGGAATATGCCAATGTCCTGGTTGCCCTTCACCTTAACCGCAGCCTGGATAAAAATGCGGTATCCTTCTCTTCGATATTGGAACTTGACCCTGAGGATGATGCTCCATTTACAGATTGGGGCCACCCTGATAAAGCCTTTAGTGTCTTTCACAATGAAGCCTTGAAAGCCCTTGAGTACCTTTCATTCTTCGATGAATCAGAAGAGAAGCAGTCAGGGATCCAGGACCTCATCGAAGAAGGGGAGAGTTATCATCTGGAATTTAAAACTTCATTCCGCTGGGATGTCCATCAGGAGAAGAAAAATCCTGCGGTGGAACATGCCAGCCTGAAAACCATATCAGCTTTTCTGAATTCAAGCGGTGGCAACCTGCTTATTGGGGTTCGTGATGATGGCAGTATCAGTGGGATTGAAACAGATCGCTTTGATAATGAAGATAAATTCCTGTTGCACTTCTGGAATATGGTCAAGTCATCAATAGGCCAGGAAGCGACCCCGAACATCCAGACAATATTAGAGAAAATGGATGGCAAAACAGTTTGCAGGGTTAAAAGCACGCGAAGTCCAAGTCCGGTTTTTCTTAAACAGAAAGGATTCGATGAAGCGTTCTATATTCGTGTGGGACCGAGCAGTGCTGCACTGGAAATTCGGGAAGCTTTGAAATATATCGCAGACAGGTTCCAGGAGAAATCATAAGTACTATATTATTTTTTTGTAAAAACATCTGTAAATTAGAATTATTCTAATTAATTTAAAGTAATTTTGCGCCTTCAAACAGGCATATGAAAAAGTTATAAATCAGCATAATGAGTTATATTCAATTTGATAAAAATCAACTGATCAATCTGGAGTATGCCCTGGGTAAAGAATTAATTCGTTCAAACAGGGCAGGGGCTTATGCCAGTAAAACTATAATAGGTTGTAATACAAGGAAGTATCATGGATTATTGGTGGTTCCCCAACCGGGACTGGATAATGAAAACCATGTATTGCTGTCCAATCTTGATGAAACGGTAATACAGCATGGAGCGGAATTCAATCTTGGGATTCATCAATATCCGGGAGGTGTTTTTCATCCAAAAGGGCATCGCTATATCCGTGACTTCGAAACGGATCCTATCCCATTTACCATCTACCGCGTGGGTGGAGTGGTCCTGAAAAGGGAAATGCTGTTCATGCAAAGCAATGACCGCATTTTAATGAAGTATACCCTGCTGGATGCAAATTCCCCAACCAGGATAAGATTGAAACCATTCCTGGCATTCAGGAATGTCCACAAACTCTGCAAGGCAAATATGGATATCCGCGATAAGTATGAAAAGATCGAAAATGGGATCCGTATGAGATTGTACCCCGGATACTCAATGATATACTTACAGATATCCAAGGCTGCAGAGTATACCCATGTACCTGACTGGAATTACAATGTAGAATACCGGGAAGAATTGAAAAGGGGCTATGATTACCAGGAGGATCTCTTTACTCCGGGATTTTTTGAGTTCCCGATCCGGAAAGGCGAAAGTGTAGTATTCAGTGCCGGGATAAAACAAGTTAGCCCCCAATCCCTTAAGAGGTCCTTTACTGCGGAGGTTAACAAAAGGATCCCCAGGGATGATTACGAAAACTGTTTGATCAATTCAGCCCAGCAATTTATAGTGAGAAAAGGTCGCAAAACTGAGATTGTTGCAGGATACCCATGGTTTGGACGCTGGGGCAGGGATACTTTTATTTCTATTCCCGGACTGACCTTCGTTCCGGGCAATATAAAAACAGGCAAAGCAGTAATTGATACCATGATCGCCGAACTTAAAGGCCCATTATTCCCTAATATAGGTGAAGGACATGAATCGGCTTATAATTCTGTAGATGCGCCATTATGGTTTTTCTGGGCTTTGCAGCAATATGCTAAATTCTCTGATACGCATGACAAGATCTGGAAGGCATATGGAAAGAAGATGATGTTGGTGCTCGACGGCTTCAGAAAAGGAACTGACTATGGTATCAAAATGCAGGATAATGGATTGCTCTATGCCGGCGAAGCAGGATACGCACTTACCTGGATGGATGCAGTCGTGAATGGCAAACCGGTGACAGCCCGTCAGGGATTACCTGTAGAGATCAATGCTTTGTGGTATAATGCCATCATGTTTAGCCTGGAAGTTGCTGAACTTGCAGGAGATAAGAGTTTTATTAAAAGGTGGGAAAACATCGCTGACAATATCCCCGCAGCTTTTGAACAAAGTTTTTGGAGTACAGAGAAACAATACCTTGCCGACTATGTTGACGGAGAGAAACAATGCTGGAGCGTGAGGCCAAATCAAATATTTGCAGCCTCCTTGCCCTACAGCCCTGTGAGTGAAGAGATCCGTACA
Source organism: Bacteroidales bacterium (assembly GCA_030618905.1). Taxonomy (GTDB): domain Bacteria; phylum Bacteroidota; class Bacteroidia; order Bacteroidales; family B18-G4; genus JAUWGC01. The sequence goes on from JAUXCL010000008.1 coordinate 3,862, forward strand.
GCTGTTGTTGAAAAAGTGCAACAGAATCTATTGACTCCCAGGGGATTGCGTACCCTCTCACCCAAGAATGAAAAGTATAAAGGCAGCTATGCAGGAGATCAGAAACAAAGAGACAATGCTTATCATCAGGGAACTGCATGGCCCTGGTTGCTTGGACATTTTGCTGAAGCATACCTGAAAATCCACAAAGCTTCGGGACTGGCATTTATTGAACAGATCTACCATGGTTTTGAAGAAGAGATGACGGAGGCCGGCATCGGCTCCATCTCAGAAATATATAATGGTGACCCTCCGCATAAGGCCGTTGGAGCAATTTCTCAGGCCTGGAGTGTAGCGGAGCTCCTGAGGATTAAATCCCTGATTGATGAGTATAAAAAGTAATCTGACATCAAGCATTAAATTATTATGCTAAAGAAAATAAAAGAATGAAAGTATTGATGTTTGGCTGGGAATTCCCGCCTCATATTACCGGCGGATTAGGAACCGCATGTTTTGGTCTCACCAAGGGACTGCTCAAGCAGGATGTTGAGGTCACCTTTGTGGTGCCTAAAGCCTATGGCGATGAAGATCAGGAATCTATCCGACTGGTCAATGCAAGTGATATTTCCGTTGATTTTATGGATTCCAGCTTTAAGGATTACTGGAAACGGATTACCTATATGGAAATTGGATCTAACCTGATCCCTTATGTCGGCCCGGAAGAATTTGCCCGTATGGTCAATGAAAAGGAACTGGAAAAAACATTGAGACAGGATGCCGTCCTTTCCAAAAACTATGAATTCTCCGGCAAATACGGTAAAGACCTGATGGAGGAAGTCAAACGCTATGCCCTGGTAGCTTCGGCAGTTGCAGCCAATTCAGATTTCGATGTCATCCATGCGCATGATTGGTTGACTTATCCTGCCGGTATCGCTGCTAAAAGTGTGAGTGGGAAGCCATTGGTGGTTCATATGCATGCCACTGAATTCGATCGTTCCGGGGAAAACATCAACCAAAATGTATATGACCTGGAGCGTAAAGGGATGGAAGAAGCCGACCGGGTTGTTGCTGTCAGTAATCTTACACGGAATATTGTGATCAACAGGTATGGCATCAATCCGGATAAAGTGGTGACAGTACATAATGCCGTTGATCCTAATTTCCAAACCGACGGTGAATACGGACGCTACGTTAAGGAGAAGGTGGTGACCTTCCTGGGCAGGATCACATTCCAGAAAGGACCGGATTATTTTGTTGAAGCGGCAAAAAAAGTATTGGATAAAGATCCAAATGTCCGCTTTGTCATGGCCGGGACAGGTGATATGATGAACAAGATCATCAGAAGGGTAGCACAGCTTAAAATTGCCACTAAATTTCATTTTACGGGCTTCTTAAAAGGGAATGATGTCGACCGGATGTTTGCGATGAGTGATGTGTTTGTCATGCCATCGGTATCAGAACCCTTTGGTATTGTGCCACTTGAAGCCATGCGATCCAATGTGCCTGTGATCATTTCAAAACAATCCGGAGTCGCTGAGATATTGAGGCATGCCCTGAAAATAGATTTCTGGGATATCGATGCCATGGCTGATGCCATATACGGACTGACACATTATGAAGGCCTGTCGAAGATGTTCAGAAGATATGGAAAGGATGAAGTGGACAGCCTTAAATGGGAGAATGCAGCGCTTAAAGTCAGGGATGTATATGTTGAAACAATTAATGAAATAACAAACTGAAGATTCGTATGAAGTCAATTTGCTTTTATTTCCAGGTTCATCAACCATTCAGGTTGAAAACGTACAGGTTTTTTAATATTGGTAATGACCATCATTATTATGACGATTATCAAAACCGCTTCATTGCAAAGAGGGTGGCTGAAAAGTGCTATCTTCCAATGAATCAACTCTTGCTGGATTTGATCAATGAATATGGGTCTGCCTTTAAAGTCAGTTTTTCCATTTCAGGTACGGCTCTTGAGCAATTCGAAATTTACACACCGGAGGTGCTGGAGAGCTTTAAAAAACTCTCTGAAACCGGTTCGGTAGAATTCCTTGCTGAAACTTATGGGCATTCCCTTTGTGCATTGAAAAGTAAAGAGGAGTTTGCAAGTCAGGTGAGCCAGCAAAGTGAGAAGATTGAACGGCTATTCGGACAGAAACCCATCACATTCAGAAATACTGAGTTGATCTATTCGGATGAAATTGGTGCGATGGTTGCTGACATGGGTTATGATACCATGCTGACCGAAGGTGCTAAGCATGTGCTTGGATGGAAGAGCCCTAATTATATGTATTGTAATGCCATTAACCCAAAATTAAAATTACTCTTAAAGAATTTCCGCCTCAGCGATGATATCGCATTCAGGTTTTCACAGCAAAGTTGGGGAGAATGGCCGATGACAGCTGAGAAGTTTGTTGATTGGCTTAATGCCTTTGATGACAAAGAAGAAGTAGTGAACCTGTTTATGGATTATGAGACATTCGGTGAGCACCAGTGGCCGGAAACCGGCATTTTCGACTTTATGAGGGCCTTGCCTGCCAGGGTCTTTTCCCATTCAAAATTCAGTTTTGACACACCTGGCGATTTGGCGAAAAAACTGCAGCCCGTTGGCGCTATCCATGTACCGTACCCTATCTCATGGGCTGATGAGGAAAGAGACCTGACGGCATGGCTTGGGAATGAACTTCAGGATGAAGCCTTCGATAAGCTATACGAAATAGAGCATAAAATAAAGGATTGTGAGGACGAGTCCTTATTGAGAGACTGGACATTTCTGCAAACCTCCGATCATTTTTATTATATGTGTACCAAATGGTTCTCTGATGGCGACGTCCATAAATATTTCAACCCCTATGGCACACCCTATGAGGCGTTTATCAATTACATGAACGTGCTGTCTGACTTTCATAGCAGGGTGGAGGATCAATGTGGGAAGAATGAGATCTCCGCCAAAAAGATAAGCCATAAGTTTTCTGAAATTGCAGCCTTATCCAAAGCCAGGGTAAAAGACCTGATCAAAGAGGTTGATATGAAAGACCTGGTGGTGGCCATGCAGGGGGCTGGCGAAGAACTAAGAACAAAGGTGTATGATAACATGGGGGTGAAGGCCAGGAAGCAATATGACAAGATTCAAAAGGAATTGAAGAAAGTGAAGAAGGACGATATTAAAAAGCTAAGGCTGAAAATAGAGAAATTGGTTGACAAGCATTTTCAGGGTAAATAGATATTATATTCTGGTAATTGTCACCCCTGTCCGTATGTCAGCAGATAAACCTTCGCTGTGGATGGGGGCACTGTGAAATTTTCCTTAGGGTAGTAAAGCCCTGCAATTCCATTTTTTTTTAAAACGATACTATGAATCAACATAAATTAACTAAACCAGATTATCTTTTTGAAACCAGCTGGGAGATCTGTAACAAAGTTGGTGGCATATATACTGTTCTTTCTACCAAGGCATTAACATTGGTTCATGAATTAAAAGACAACTATATACTGATAGGCCCTGATGTCTGGAAGGAAACTATTGAGAACCCTGATTTTATTGAAGACCCGCTCATCTTTAAATCCTGGAGAGAAAAAGCCAGACATGAAGGATTACACATCAGATTGGGCAGGTGGAATGTAGCCGGCAAGCCAATCGTAATCCTTGTCGACTTCACACCTTATTTTTCTGAAAAGGATAAGATCTTTTTTGAGTTCTGGGAGACCTACAAGCTGGATTCTTTAACTGGCCATTGGGATTACATCGAACCGGCATTATTTGGATACGCCGCTGCCCGCGTAATCGAAAGCTTTTACGAATTTCATCTTTCCGCCGAGGATAAGATTGTTGCACAGTTTCATGAGTGGATGACAGGTACCGGAATCCTGTACTTAAATGATAAGGTGCCTCAGGTGGGTACTATTTTTACTACCCATGCAACGGTTCTTGGCCGTTCTATCGCAGGAAATGGCCTTCCACTGTACGAGCAACTGGATCAATTTAATGCCCCGCAAATTGCTAAGGATTTCGGTGTAGTTTCCAAGTTTTCCCTTGAAAGATTATCTGCCAGAGAAGCCGATTGTTTTACTACGGTGAGCGAGATCACCTCAAAAGAATGTGAGGCCTTCCTGGGAAAGAATGTTGATGTGATCACTGTAAACGGATTTGAAAATTCTTTTGTACCTGACAGTGCCCATTTTGATCGGCAAAAAGATAATGCCAGGGACAAAATTTTAAAAGTTGCCCGGGGTATGCTTAACCAGGACATACCTGATGATGCCGTCCTGACATTGACCAGTGGAAGATATGAGTTTGGCAATAAGGGGATGGACCTGTTTATCGACGCCCTGGGCCGGCTTAATAAAATGCCGGATGAGACCCGCAGTATTGTGGCCCTCATCGCTGTTCCGGCCCATCAATCCGGCTTAAGGAGAGAGCTTCTGAAACGCATTGAGCATCCTGATTTTAATCATCCCATAGCCAATGAGTACCTGACCCATCACCTTTATGATGAGTCTAATGATCCAACCTTGCAAAAACTAAAGGAAAATGAATTGCTCAATCGCCCTGAGGACAGGGTTAAGGTAATTTTTGCACCAGCCTACCTGGATGGAAATGACGGTATTTTCAATATATCATATTATGACTTTTTAATCGGGTTTGACATTACGGTATTTCCTTCATATTATGAGCCCTGGGGCTATACTCCCCTTGAAAGCGCTGCCTTCCATATACCGACAATCACTACCAATGTGGCTGGTTTTGGACTCTGGGTGCAAACAAATATTGACCCTAATCAAAAAGGTGTGTTTGTGATCGATCGTTTAAAATTAAATGGCGATGTTGTAAATGAAATTGTCCGTATTCTTCATGATTATACACTTGCTGACAATGCTCAGGCTGCTGTGGCCAATGATGATGCGTTCCAGGTTTCACAGCAGGCCTTATGGCAAAGTTTTATTGATAATTATTACCGGGCCTATGCAATTGCATTAGATAGAGCAGCTGAAAGGGCTGAACTCTTCAAAGGCAAGCTGCAACAATACCAATTCTTTGAATATAAGGATGTTAAGTTGAAACGGCCACATTGGAACAAGGTCATTGTTGATACTGACATTCCAAAGAAACTCATGGGGTTACGAGAACTGGCCATGAACCTGTGGTGGTCGTGGAATTGTGATGCTGTGGAACTTTTCGAAATGATCGATCCTGCTGCCTGGCGAAGTTTTGACAATAATCCAATACCCTTACTGGAATCGCTTTCTTTTGAACGGCTTACGGAACTGGAAGCTGATGCTTCATTCATGAAGAAACTGGAATTGGTATACAATCGTTTCAAACAATATAATGATGAAACGGCGAATAACCCGGATGAACTTGTGGGCTATTTCAGTATGGAATTTGGTTTGCATGAATCGTTAAGGATATATTCAGGTGGACTGGGAATTCTCGCCGGGGACTATTTGAAAGAAGCAAGTGACAGTAACAAAACCATGGTTGGCATTGGCATATTATACCGAAATGGTTATTTCCAGCAACAATTAACGGCATCCGGTGAACAGGTCACGCTTGTCAAGCAGCAACGTTTCAGTCAACTGCCTTTAATTCCCGTGAGAGACAAAAACGGACAATGGATCAAAATAAGCCTGGCTCTACCGGGAAGGACCCTTTATGCCAAAGTCTGGAAGGTGATGGTGGGCAGGATACCATTGTATCTCCTGGATACAGATATTAGCGACAACAATGAAAGAGACAGGGCCATTACACATCAACTTTATGGTGGGGACCATGAAAACCGGCTGAAACAAGAATTACTACTGGGTGTGGGTGGTATCAGAATGCTCGAAACGCTGGGTGTTAAAGCCAGGATATACCATTGTAATGAAGGCCATGCAGCTTTTATTGGCATCGAACGCCTGGGAAGATATGTACAGACCCTGAAGCTTACCTTTGACCAGGCCCTGGAAGTCGTCAGATCGACAACCTTGTTTACCACACATACACCTGTACCTGCAGGTCATGATGTTTTTAGCGAAGATCTGCTGAGGACTTATATTCCCCATTATGCAGAAAGGTTAAACATTAGCTGGCAGGAATTTATGGATTTGGGCAGGATAATAAAAGACAGCAGCCAGGAAAAATTTTCCATGAGTATTCTTGCAGCAAAGCTTTCACAGGAAATTAACGGTGTCTCAAAGATACATGGAAAAGTGTCCAGACAAATGTTCAATGATTTGTATCCCGGGTATTTTCCGGGAGAGCTTCATATTGGCCATGTAACCAATGGAGTGCATTTACCAACCTGGACTGCGAATTCAATGAGGAAACTCTATAATGAACATTTCGGGGCAGGCTTTATCGAGGACCAGTCCAATCCAAAACCATGGGAAGCAATTTACGATATTCCTGATTCAGTTATCTGGACCATACGCAAAGCCCTGAAAAGGAACCTGATCACCTTTTTAAAAGAGCAACTCCGTGAGGATATGACCCGCCGCCAGGACTCTCCAAACCTGATTATCAAGGCTACCGAGGCACTGGATGAAAACAGCCTCTTGATTGGCTTTGCCCGTCGTTTTGCTACTTATAAACGGGCAGATTTGATCTTTAATAACCTGGAACGCCTGGCACAAATCCTGAACAACCCTGAATATCCCGTTCAGCTGATCTTTGCCGGAAAGGCTCATCCTAATGATAAAGCCGGCCAGGACCTGATCAAAAGGATCATACATATTTCAAGACAAAATGAATTTATCGGCAAGATCTTCTTTATTGAGAACTATAATATGGACATTGCCAGGAAGTTGGTTCAGGGAGTGGATGTTTGGTTGAATACACCTACACGTCCGCTGGAAGCTTCCGGAACCAGTGGCGAGAAAGCCGCAATGAACGGTGTGCTCAACTTCAGTGTTCTCGACGGATGGTGGGCTGAAGGATATCAGAAGGGAGCCGGTTGGGCTATTGCAGAAACAAGAACTTATGATAATCAGAAATTCCAGGATGAACTTGATGCTGAAACTATTTACAATATGATCGAAGATGATATCCTGCCCCTGTACTATATTCAGGATAAGAATGCTGTCCCTATTGATTGGGTTGCTTGTATCAAAAACGATATTGCCCGGATAGCACCTCGCTTTACCATGAAGAGAATGCTGGAAGATTATTATAAGCAATTCTATCACAAGCTCAGATCACGCAGTAAGGAGCTCAAAGCTGACAATTACAGGATAGCCGGTGAACTTGCGCATTGGAAGAATAGTATCCGGTCAGCCTGGGATCAAATGGAAATTGAATCGGTCAAAGTACCAAATTCATCCAAAAAAGCCTTGAAGCTGGGGCAGATCTTTAAAGCTGAAATACGGATAAAAACTGATCGGATCAAGTCCACTGACTTGGGGGTTGAAGTCGTTTTTGGAAAGCCAGTTCATGGGAATGTCGAACATCCCTTGTTCACCAAATCTTTGCAATTTAAAGATGAAGCTGATCAGATATCTACCTTCACCTGCGAATTTAAGATTGAACATACCGGGCGGCTGGATTACGCTTTCAGGATCTTCCCGTCAAATGAACTCTTGCCTCACAGGCAGGATTTTAACCTTGTCAGGTGGATCTGATTATTTGGATGCATCACTTTGAGTTAGACCAGCTTTACGTATCTTTGATAAAAATAAAAAACAATAATGGATATGAAACTTTTAGAAGGTAAAACAGCTTTGATAACCGGGGCCGCACGGGGTATTGGCAAGGCCATTGCCTTAAAGTTTGCCACAGAAGGGGCGAACGTTGCATTTACCGACATCACCCTGGATCAGAACATGCAAAGTCTTGAAAAAGAAATCAATGCACTGGGTGTTAAAGGAAAAGGCTATGTCTCAGATGCCAGCTCTTTGGAATCCAGTGAAAAGGTTGCCAATGAGATCTTGGAGGATTTTGGCCGTATCGACATTCTTGTAAATAATGCCGGTATTACCCGTGATTCTTTACTGTTGAGGATGACCGAGAATGACTGGGACCTGGTGATGAAGGTTAACCTGAAATCCGTATTTAACCTGACTAAAGCAGTGCAAAGGACCATGCTGAAACAACGCTCAGGCTCCATCATCAATATGAGTTCCGTAGTGGGTATAAGTGGAAATGCCGGTCAGTCTAATTATTCCGCCAGCAAGGCAGGCATCATTGGATTTACGAAATCTATTGCTGCAGAATTGGGATCCAGAAATGTGCGATGTAATGCTATTGCTCCGGGTTTCATTGAAACAGAAATGACAGGGAAATTAGCGGATGATGTCAGGGAAGAATGGATCAAGTCCATACCCTTAAAAAGGGCCGGTAAACCGGAAGATGTTGCTGATGTTGCTTTATTCCTTGCATCTGACCTTTCTAATTATGTTTCAGCCCAGGTATTCAATGTGTGCGGGGGAATGAATCGATAATTTCAACCCTAATCCATATTGAATGAACTTTAACCTTGTCACCGGATACCCTTTGTGGTTTGTATTATTTTGCCTGATGCTTGGCCTTATCTATGCCCTGGCATTATACTACCGTGACAGGAAGCATGAATTTAGCAGGACGCTTACCAGACTGATGGCCATATTCAGATTTATCACTGTCAGTATTTTAAGTTTTTTCCTGTTATCCCCTCTCCTGGAAACGATTTCCAAATCAACAGAAAACCCAATCATTGTGATCGGGCAGGATAACTCTTCATCCATACTTCACAGCGACTCCCTTTATTATACTACTGATTACCTGGAGCATTTCAATCAGGTCATTGCAGACCTTGAACAGGATTATGAAGTCAGGCTATACCGTGTTGGAGAGCAGGTTTTTCCATTGGGAACATCAGTAATGGACACTTCTTCAATAACTTATAATGAGAAGCTCTCGGGGCTTTCAGCTTTCTTTGATGAAGTGAATATTATCTACGCAAACCGCAATGTGGGAGCCGTTGTCCTGGCCAGCGATGGGATCTTTAATAAAGGGATAAGCCCGGTTTATGCTGCAGGCAAGGTGCCATTTCCAGTGTACTCCATCGCCATGGGGGACACAAGCGTGCAGCGTGATTTGATCCTGAAAAGATTAAATTACAACAGGATTGCTTTTAAAGGGAATTATTTCCCCATCGAAGTTTATGTGAATGCCAATAAATGCAATTCAAAGAAAGTTCTTCTTTCGGTATACCATCGTGGGAAAATTGTTGAAAGAAAGGAACTCAGGGTGAACAGTGATCGTTATACTAAAACCGTATTGCTCAATATTGAAGCGTTGGAGACAGGCCTCCAAAGATATCGTGTCGTGCTTGCACCCCTGGATGATGAGATTAACACAAGGAATAATTTAATGGATGCATATATAGATGTGATGGATGCCAGACAGAAGGTGCTCATCCTCTCCAATTCCCCACATCCGGATATTACTGCCATCAAACAAGCGCTTGGGGATAACTATAATTATGAAGTGGAGGATTATTTAACAGGCAAATTTGATGGTGCAATTGATGCTTATAACCTCGTTATACTGCATCAGCTGCCATCCATATCCCTTGCCTCTGCAAAACTTATTCGTGATTTGGAGCAATCATCAGTGCCTGTTTTGTATATCATCGGACTGCAAACCGACCTGGCTGCATTTAACAATTTAAAGACAGGACTTAGCATCAATTATACTGATCGTTACAGGTTAAATGAAACCCAGGCGGATTTCAATGAGGCTTTTGTATTGTTTAAACTCAGCAAAAGTGCCCTCAGTACCCTGTCGTCTTTCCCTCCCTTAAAAACATGTTTTGGAGATTACAGCATGATCAGGAATACTGATGTCTTATTCTTCCAGAGGATTGGGTTAGTTACCACTACGCTGCCGTTGATCATGATTAACAAGAGCCTGGATAAGAAGATAGGTGTCATCACTGGTGATGGCATCTGGAAATGGAGAATAACGAATTATATGAAAAAGGGGAATCACGATGCGTTCAACGAAATCATTGATAAACTTGTTCAATACTTATCGATCCAGGAGGATAAAAGATTGTTCCGGGTTAAGGCCTCGCAAACATTTTATGAAAATGAAAGTGTGGTAATGGATGCAGCCTTGTACAATGAAAGTTACGAACTGATTAATGACCCGGATGTCAAACTCACCATCAGCAGTGAAGAGGGGAATCAATACAATTATAGTTTCAATAAATATGGAGATGCTTATACGCTTAATGCCGGAGGATTTCCTGTAGGTGATTATCAGTATACGGCCTCTGTCAAGCTGGGGATGCAGAGCTTCACTGATGCTGGCGGATTTTCAATATTGCCGCTGGAAATAGAAAGCGTTTCGACCATTGCCGACCATAACCTTCTTTATCGTATTGCCACTGAAAATGACGGTAAAATGCTTACACCGGCAGAATTAAATTCTTTGCCTGAATTGATCAGGGAGAGGGGTGACGTAAAACCTGTCATCTATACACAAAAACGATTTACCGACCTGGTTAACCTGCCATGGATCTTTGTGCTGCTCATTGTCTTATTGGGGGCGGAATGGTTTTTGCGCAAATGGGGTGGGAGCTATTAAAATGATATCTGATTTATGATATCTGATTTATGATTTATGATTTGATGGTATTTGTAAATGATTTTCAAATTTTAAGTTTCAATGGAGTTTATTACAGCAGAACTAATATTATACATAATCATTGGAATCATAGCCTTTGATTATATCTTTGAAAGGATCCTCGATTATTTAAACTCCACATATTGGAGCGATGAATTGCCGGAGGAACTCAGCGATATCTATGAGGCGGATAAATACAAAAAATCGCAGCAATACCTCAGGGTGAAGCAACGCTTTTCCTTACTGGTGAGCAGTATCTCTTTTATCGCCATGATCCTGATGTTAGTATTGGGTGGCTTTGCTTTCCTGGATCAGCTGACAAGAAGCATTACGCCCCACCCCATCCTGATGGCCTTACTTTACTTTGGCATATTGGGCCTGGCAGCGGATATCCTCTCAACGCCCTTCTCCATCTATAATACTTTTGTCATTGAAGAGCGATTTGGATTTAACAAAACTACGGTCCGGACTTTTATCCTGGACAAGTTTAAAGGGCTTTTCCTGGGCCTCATTATCGGTGGTGGTTTGCTGTCTCTTATTGTCTGGATTTACATATCAACGGGCGCCTGGTTTTGGCTTATTGCATGGATCGTGGTCAGTGTTTTTATGATATTTATGACCATGTTCTATTCCAATGTCATCGTGCCCCTGTTTAATAAGCAAAAACCTTTAGAATCAGGCGAACTAAGGGAAGCTATTGAATCTTATGCATTCCGCGTAAAGTTTAAATTAAAAAACATTTTTGTATTAGACGGCTCCAGGCGAAGTAGTAAAGCCAATGCTTACTTCGCAGGTTTGGGACGGAAGAAAAGGATTGTTCTTTATGATACCCTGATTAATGACCTGTCCAATCCTGAGCTGGTGGCCGTACTTGCACATGAAGTGGGACATTACAAGAAAAAGCATACACTTATAGGAATGATCTATTCAATTATCCAGACTGGTGTGATGCTTTTTATCCTTTCTTTATTTCTAAAATATCCGGTATTGTCGGAAGCCCTGGGAGCAGAACATGCCAGCTTCCACATGGGGGTGATTGCATTTGCTATTTTGTATAGCCCATTGTCATTTGTCATCGGCCTTTTAGCCAATATCATGTCGAGAAAGCATGAATATGAAGCTGATCGGTATGCAGGAGTAACTGACGATCCGGAGGCCCTGAAAATGTCCTTGAAAAAGCTGTCGGTCAACAACCTGAGCAACCTGAGACCTCACCCGGCCTATGTCTTTTTTCATTATTCCCATCCGCCTTTATTACAAAGGATGGAAGCCCTGGATAAGTTGAATATCAGTTCTTCTCCAGTAGCACCGTCGTGATGCGCATAGCCTTGTTGGAGTTGATCTTTCCGCTTGCTGTCATGGAAATAACTTTATAACCAGTGTCTCTCAGGTCATTTAAGGTTTTGGTTATCGTCTTGTTGTTACTTGTGAGGTAATCATCGTTATACTTGAAAGGCCCCAGGTCAATAATTTCTGTTTCCTGATCAGGATAGGTGACGATGATCTTACTGTTTACAACGGCAAAATTCTCATAAATGATCATGGTGGCATAGCCTTCTGCATCAGTTATTGCCGGTCTGAAAGACAGAAATGAAATTATCATTAATGCACTGATAACCAATGCACCTGAAGCAACTAAGAGCTTTTTTTTCATCTCAAAGCGATTTATGTTCAACAAAGAAATTTTAAGCTAAAATAAGCATTATCAGCTTACAGGTCCCGCTTCATCAGGACAAGATAAGTGATGCCCAGGAAAAGGACTGTAAATCCGCTAACCAGGGCAACATCGGCGATGGAGATATAATCCTGGAATTCCACCCCGAAGAGTTTCATCAGGGCTGTATTGGGCACATCGATAAGGTTAGAAATGGCATTTAAAGGCATGAAATTCTCCCAGGCATCCGGAAGCTTATAAACGATGATAGGTTCGATGATCACATAATACAGCAGGAGCAAACCCATGGCAAATCCTGAACGCTTGACCAGGAAGCCAATCATGAAGGCGAAGATCAGAAAACTGAATAGTTCCAGTAAATAGCCAAACAGGAAAAAAGTTCTGGAGAAGACATCTGAAACTGTATAATTGGTGGAATAAATAAAGCCAAGGATTAAGCCGGCGATGAAGATCAACAGGGTGGCTGCTAACGCGATCATTACAACAGATATCACTTTAGACTTCAGGAAATCCATCCTGCTCATTCCGGAAATTACATTCTGGCGAATTGTTTTGTATGAGAACTCATTGGTGATCAGAATGATGACAAGTATTGCCAGGAATACTTTAAAATATCCGGCGATATAAGTGAGGTTATGCCAAACCCCCGGGAAATTATATATGCTGAAATCGGGAATGGGGATCGGGCTGTTCTTTCCTGCATCACTGGCTACTTCATTGATAAATCCTTGTGTGCCAAAGAAAACCAGGCCCATGAACAGGATATATAAAATTCCCAAAACCCAGAATGTCCGGTTCGGGAGTATTTTACGCATTTCTATTTTAAGGAGCCTGATCATGAGTTGTCGAGTAATTCAAGAAAATGCTTTTCCAATGTCTTTTTGCGTGATGTTAAAAAGGATATTACAATCCCCTGCTCAAACAAGTATTTATTTAAATCCTGGCCTTTCAAGCCATCTGCTAATTTAACCAGGATCTTATCTCCTTCTTTTTCAATGGATCTTACCTTATCATATTTGTTAAGGGCCAACTCGAGTGCCCCAAGATCATCTGATGAAATTTCTACCAGTTCGGATTCATTCAACACATCCTTAACCTTACCGGAAAAAATATTCTTTCCTTTATCGAGAATAACCACATGTGAACAGATCTTTTGCACTTCATCCAGGAGGTGGCTGGCAAGGATAATGCTAATGCCCTGATCTGAAATTTTAAGGATAAGGTTCCTGATTTCTGCGATACCTTGAGGGTCAAGTCCGTTTGTGGGTTCATCAAAGATCAGCACATCCGGGTTGCCCAGGATAGCAGCGGCAATGGCAAGCCGCTGTTTCATCCCAAGTGAATAGGTCTTGAACCTGCTTTTCTGGCGTTCAGTAAGATCAACGATCTTCAGGGCTGTCTCAATGCCTTCATAGGCTGTTCCTTTGATATCTGCACAGATTTTCAGGTTCTGTAAACCGCTCAGGTAGGGATAAAAATAAGGGACTTCCACGATGGATCCTATCCGTTTCCGGTCATTTTTGCCTGGTTCATTACCAAACCATGAAAAGCCTCCACTATCGGGATTGATAATGGAAAGGATCATACCCAGCGTAGTCGTTTTACCACTGCCATTGGGTCCGAGGATACCATAAACATTACCTTTTTCAACGACAAGGTCGAGCTGATTTACAGCTTTGATCTTGCCATATCTCTTGGAAAGCTTGTTAATGCTTAAGATATTCTCCCCCAAAATCGTCCCTTGTTTAAGTGTTTGAAATGTAAATATATAATATTAGACGATGAAACACAGGAATTATTTCATGATTTCTGAAATTTCCCAAATTTATTTATAGAGAAGGAATACTGCAGGCTTCTTATGCAAATCGGGTTGTTCGCTTTTCCAGTCCCTGATAGACCTGGTACTGATATATTCATCTTCCAGTGTGATGTTACAGGCAATACATAATTCAGTATCCTCACGGCAGGTTTTCAGCAAAGCTTCAAACATGGCAATGTTCCTGTAAGGTGTTTCAATGAATACCTGGGTCTGGTTATGCTGCCACACCTGCCTTTCGATCTCCCGAATTTTGTTGCACCTTTCCCGGCCGGGTATAGGCAGGTAACCATGGAAGACAAATTGCTGACCATTGAATCCGGATGCCATGAGTGCAAGGATCAGTGAATTGGGGCCGATTAAGGGGATCACCCGAATGCCAAGCAGGTGGGCACGGCGGACGATGATCGATCCGGGATCAGCTATGCAGGGAGTGCCGGCTTCTGATAACAATCCAACATCTTTTCCGCTTAATGTGTCATCGAGATATTGCCTGGTCTCTTCAACAAGGGTATGCTCATCCAGAATATGGAATGTCAGGGCATCGATGTCGATGTCACGGTTCACTTTCTTCAGAAATCGCCTGGCGCTTTTCAGGTTTTCAGTGATGAATGTGCTTAATCCGGATATTACTGCTTTATTATGATCCGGGAAGATGCTTTGCAGGGATGCGTCACCCAGGGAATTTGGGATCAGGTATAAGATGCCTTTTTTTTCTTTTTCTATTTCTTTAGCCATGGCAGGTGATCCAGGTCAACATTGCCACCTGAAAGGATGATGGCAATTCGTTTTTTTTCAGGATTGATCTTCCCCTCGAGAATACAGCCAAGGGGTACAGCTGAAGAAGGTTCAACAATGATCTTCATCCGTTCCCATATCAGCCGCATGGCTTCTATGATACCTTCTTCACTAACGGTCACGATCTCGTCAACATGCTTCTTTATGATGGGGTAGGTGAGTGTCCCAAGCGAGGTGAGCAGTCCGTCGGCAATGGTCTTTGGATTGACAGAAGGGATGAATTTGCCTTCATAGAATGAGCGGAAAGCATCATTTGCCAAATCCGGTTCGCCGGCAATGATCCTTGTTTTTGGGGATAAATATTTTGTTGACAAAGCAGTCCCGCTGAGCAGGCCTCCACCACCTACAGGCGCCATGATGATGTCAATATCTTCAACTTCATTGAATATTTCCATTGCAGCTGTTGCCTGGCCTGCTATGATCCTGTAGTCATTGTAAGGATGAACTTCGATGGCCCCGGTTTGTACAATGATCTTGTTAATTGTGGCTTCTCTGGCTTCCAGCGTGGGCTTGCAAAAGGTAATTTGTCCGCCGTAACCCTTAACTGCATTGATTTTGACCTGCGGGGCATTTTCAGGCATGACGATATAGGCACTGGTTTTTCTTAGCTTCGCAGCCCTGGCAAGTGCCTGAGCATGGTTGCCGGAAGAATGCGTGGCCACACCATGGGTGATTTGTTCCTCTGACAAGGAAAATACCGTATTACATGCTCCCCGCGACTTGAATGCTCCTGCCTTCTGAAAATTCTCACATTTAAAGAAGATCTCAGCATTTAACCTTTGGCTGATGGTTTGGCAGGTAAGAAGCGGTGTTTTGTGAACCACGGCTTCAATGCGATGGGAAGCAGCGATGATATCATCAATATTGGGAACCTGGGCTTGCATTGTACCAATGATAATTATTTTGATGTCCTGAGATCGATGATGATCCTGTCACAGGCCTGGTTGATCAGCCTGAACACATTTTCGAATCCTTCATTTCCGCCATAATATGGATCAGGTACTTCGTTTTTGCTTTTGGGGTTGATCTGGTTTAACAGAAAATCCACTTTCTCTTTGTCATCCTCATTTCTTGCTTCGTACATCACATCCATATAATTGCGTTTGTCCATTACAAAGATCTTATCATAGTGATCAAAATCACTGACATTAAACAGCCTGGAACGTGTTCCTGAAATATCGATACCGTATTTTCGTGTAATTTCAACTGATCTCCTGTCGGGTGGGTCGCCTTTATGAAAAGGTTCGAACCCGGCAGAATCAACCCCGGCATTAATATCGTGCTGGTCAAGCTTATGTCTTAATATGCCTTCTGCCATTGGCGACCTGCAAATGTTACCAAGACAAACCATCAAAATTTTCATCATCATTGAATTTGAATGCGCAATCTGAATTAAGGTGCCGGGTAAGAATCAATTGCAAAATGCCTACATCTTTATCTTCTTGTCAATTTCTTCCACGTAGATCCTGAATTGTTTGTCGGTTTCAACCAGGTTATTCACCGTCCTGCAGGCATGGAGTACGGTAGCATGGTCCTTATTGCCACAATGTAATCCTATCGTTGCCAGGGAAGCTTTGGTATGCTTCTTAGCAAAAAACATGGCCAGTTGCCTTGCCTGGACGATCTCGCGTTTCCTTGTTTTAGAATTGATGGCATCGAGTGATAAATTGAAGTAGTCGCAAACCACCTTTTGGATATAGTCAATGGAGATCTCCCTGGAAGTGCTTTTGACAAACTTGTCGATCATCTTTTTAGCGAGATCAAGATTGATGGCTTTCTTATTTAAGGATGCCTGTGCAAGGATAGATATTAACGCACCTTCCAGTTCCCTTACATTGGTATTGACATTGTATGCAATATATTCAACCACTTCCTCCGGCATCTCAATTCCATCATTATATAACCTTTTCTGCAAAATGGCTATCCTTGTTTCAAGATCCGGCGCCTGCAAGTCAGCGGCAAGTCCCCACTTAAACCTCGATAAGAGCCTTGGTTCCATGCCTTTTAATTCAACAGGTGGCTTATCGGAGGTCAGAATAATTTGCTTGCTATTCTGATGCAAATGATTGAAGATGTGAAAGAAAACGTCCTGTGTTTTTTCCTTGCCTGACAGGAAATGGATGTCATCAACAATGAGGACATCTATCATTTGATAGAAGTGGACGAAATCGTTCTGGTTGTTATTCCTGACCGAATCAATATATTGAGCGATAAATTGCTCAGAGCTTACATAAAGGACAATTTTTTCCGGGTAATTGCTTTTAGAATGAATCCCGATGGCATGGATAAGGTGTGTTTTTCCAAGGCCCACATCACTATAAATGAGCAGGGGGTTGAAGGATGTCCGTCCAGGGTTTTCAGAAACAGCAAATCCGGCAGACCTGGCCAGCCTGTTGCAGTCTCCCTCAACAAAACTATCAAAGGAGTATGTGTCAACAAGTTGAGAATTGACCTTGATCTTTTTCAGACCAGGTATGATGAATGGATTCGGAATGTCTTTGGATGTTCCCTTATTGATGTCGATTGGCATTTGAACAGAGGGATTGTTCACGGCTTTTTTGTTAGAAGTTGGTACTTTGATTGAATAGGGATTGTTGGAATTCATTGAGTTGTCCATGATGATGCTGTACTCGAGCCTCCCATCTGAACCCAATTCATTCTTTATGGTCTTCTTTAATAAGTTAATATAGTGCTCTTCCAGCCATTCATAAAAAAACTGGCTGGGAACCTGAATCGTCAAGACATTAGATTCAAGTTTTAATGGTTTGATAGGAACAAACCAGGTCTTAAAGCTTTGGTAATGAATATTATCCTTAATAATCTTAAGACAATTTTCCCAAACCTCGATAGCACTATTCTTCATCAATAGAATTGGTTAACTCAAAAAAGACAAAAATAATAAATTGTTATTAAGGGTGTATCACTGATTCATTATGCATTAAAACAAGAGCCCCTTTAGCAGTGATTGGTGAACAAAGTTGTATTAAAAAAAGTTAAAAAGAAAGCAATTTTATACTTGATTTTGTAGAAAAAAAGTCGTATATGTAAAAAGCATGAAAAAACCTATTTGCTTAGGTTCAAGACAATTGTATTTTTTCAACACATATAGGCTATTCCGATCTTTACACCATTTATTTTACTAAATTTTTCATGAACTTCCTCCGACTTACTTTTTCGCACTAAAAAAACGATCGTGCAAGTAAGCTCAAAGTGCTGATTTAACAATTTTAGCTTATAATTCTTTACCAGGCGCATGACTTCGTTCATCAGGGGGTAAGCGAAATGAACTTCATAGCAATCATCGATAGTTCCGGTGATGATTTCCGCCTGTTCGAGTGCATCTCTGCTGGCACTTTTATAAGCAGTGATCAAGCCGCTTACCCCAAGTTTGGTCCCCCCAAAATAACGTACAACAATGATCAGAATATCCGTTAATTCCTTTGACAGGATTTGGCCATAAATAGGCTTGCCCGCGGTTCCGGAGGGTTCACCATCGTCATTAGTGCGAAAAGTTTCCCCTTTATACCCCAGGCGGAATGCATAACAATGATGCCTGGCATCGTGATATTGTTTTCTGACCTCCTCCAGTTTTCCCTTAACCTCATCCTCATCTCTGACAGGAACAGCAATACCGATAAACTTACTGCCTTTTTCCTTATAAAGGCCTTTAGCCATACCCGTGATCGTTCTGAATTCGTCCTGTTCCATTAAATTATGCGTATGCGATTAACAAAATAGCTGTCAAAGATAAGAAGATTCCCACCCAATTAATCCATGATAATTTCTCCCGGAAGATAAAAAAGCCCGTTAAAGTGGAAAGGCTCACGATTCCGACATTGACAATTGGGAATACTACGGAGCTTTCAAAACTGGCCATTGATTTGATGATGTAATATGTTGAACCAAAGTTTATTAAGCCCAAAACTATTCCGGCCAGGACATGCCTGATGTGAAATTTAACTTTACCCCGGATTGTTTCATAAAGCAAAGCAATGGCTCCCAGGATAAAAGCAGTTATGAAGACAACACACAAAAACAGTATCAGATCATCGCGGATGTGATAATGCTGTGCATATTTCATGACCGAATCAACGATGCCGTTTCCAAAAAATAGCAGTACTGGGAAAATGAAAAGTCGTTTATCTGCAATTCCATTACCGGACTTTTTCAGGGTGAGGTAAAAGGCCAGTAGTGCGGCCAGCAGCCCCAGGATATTCATGGCATTGACGTCATCATTATACAGCCAAACCCCCAGGCCCACCGGTATGATCACCGACATTTTGCTGGCAACTGAAGTTAGCGCAATACCTACTTTTTGTGAAGAAAGGGCAAAAATGTTAAATACTACGATAAATAATAAACCCAAAAATATTCCCAGCCCCAGCCAGGAAGCCCCGGTGAAGTTTTGAACCGTAATTTCTTCGCTATATATCAGGAAACCGAAAATGGCAGCCACTAAATAATTGGTGGTAATGGCCTGCATGTTGTTGATCCTGAAGTTATTGAATAACTTAAAAACCACAAAGATCAATGTGGATTGCAGGATTGTAAGTACCAGGTAGATCATCCGGAGTCTTGCTTACATGTATTTGGAATAGAACTTCAGGAAGCGGTCAGCAATGGCTTCCCAGCTGTATTCATTCTGTATTTTTTTGTAGGCAGCTGCACCCAGTTTCTCATTATAATCCTTGTCCTTTAGCAATTTGATCATTGCATCGGCGAACTCTCTGGGGTTGGTTGGGTCAACCAGCAATCCATCTTCACCATTACTAATGGTATTTCGGATACCACCAAACCTGGAAGCCACAACTGGTTGACCACATGCCATGGCCTCCTGGGAAGTCATCCCAAAAGGTTCAAAAAGTGATGGCAGGACAAACATCTGTCCCTTCTGGTAATAAGGTACTATGAGGTCATCGGGGATATAACCTGTGAGTTGGACCCGGTCATTCATCCTGGCTTCATCAATGATCTTGTGCATCACTGCAAAGATTTCTTTTTCCCTGGGTTTTGGGTTGGGAGAGCCCCCACCAATCAGCAGGATTACATCCTCAACTTCTTTCCTGACCAGGTCGAAAGCATATAACAGCAAATCATGCCCTTTATTGGAATCAATCCTGCTCAGACAAAATATGTAATTGTCGGGAAGTCTATCAAATTTTTTGAGGTCTTCTTCCTGAGGAAGATGGTAAGTATGCACATTCACCCCGGGAGGAATGATCTCAATATTGTCGGCATAATAATTATATAATTCATTCAGTTTCTCCAATTGCACAATGGAAGTAAGGGTTTGTGCATTCACTGCTTTATAGATTTTCATTTCTTCATCTATCCGCAGCTTGAAGTTGAATTTTTTCTCCATTTCTTCAGGGTCGCCACCCATCTGATCTTTTTTCCATGCACCTAAAGAGTGGGCTGTAAAGAAGGAGGGTTTAATTAAGGTATTGGCTACCTTTACCGTAACCATCCCTGCATCAACATAATGACCATGGTACAGGTCATATTCAAGATCATTATCCTGAATAAAATGTATCATGTTTGCACTAAGCTCATCCAGGACATCATATATTCTTTCTTTGGGAATAAACTCCCATGACCCCGCATTGATACGGATCACCCTGACATTTTCATGGCCCGGTACAGGATCGATCTGGGGCTGTGTCTTATCAAACCAGCGGGTGAAAATATCTACCTTGATCCCTTCCTGGGCAATGGCTTTTGCCAGTTCCAGCACATAAACTACCTGGCCTCCGGTGTCTGTTCTTCCAAGCTGTGGTACAGGGTCAAAATATCCATGCGTACTCAGCATGGCAATACGGGTCAGTTTTTTGCTCATGATATTAGGGTTTGTAAATACTGTAATCTTTATTGATGATGATGTCAGCTTTATCCTTGTTAGCTGAAATGATCTTGTGTTCTATCGCAAGGATCTTTTCCAGGAACTCATCCTGGGCTTCCCTTGCCCTTTCTTTTCTGGATTCACGCGTATCATGAATATTCCTGTCGATGAATACATGGCAATCCACGTTTTTAAGCATGGTTGCATAGGTTCCTTCAACGATGATCACCTTTACATTTTCAAGGTTGATACTTTCTTCCGTAATCCTGTCTTCGTCAAAGATTACCAATGGTTTTTCAAATTCAGAAACACCATTTTTAATGGCCACAAGCATCTCTTCAATGAGGTCCAGCTTCACTTCCTGAACCCCCACCCAGTTGATGTCTTCTATTCGTTTAGCGGCATTGGTCCTGGGTGGATAGATGAAAAAATCATCTTGCTGGAATATATAGCAGTGAATGCCCTTTTCTTCAAGAAACTCTGCGATAGCAGCAGCAATTTCCGATTTACCGGCACCGGATTCACCGGCAACTGTAATAAAATAATGTTCCTGAGCTGCTTTGATTTCAGGCAGCACCACATCAACCACAGCCATTGCTGCTTTTTTATGATGTTCCTTAATAATCAGGATGTCTCCTTTCATAAGCGAAAAAATTAACTTTGTATACGGGATTTATAATGACAAATCCAAAAATACAATTTTTAAGTTTCTCAGGGAGATGAAATTTCAAAGCAGGCGTATAGATCATATTAAAGCTGGTTTTTATTCAGCACTCTCCGGTATCTATGATGATCGTGAGGTAGGCAGCATGTTCCGTTTACTATTAAATGAGTACCTGGGTTGGTCATCAGCTGAATTGATTTTACATAGCGATGACTTGATTGATAAAAATGCCGTTCGGCAATTTGAAGATGCCTTAACAGCACTGAAACGCCGCATCCCGGTTCAATATGTGATCGGTAGCACTGCATTTATGGGTTGCCGGATCAAAGTTGGTCCGGGTGTGCTTATACCGCGGCCAGAGACCGAAGAGCTGGTGCAGATGCTCATTGATAAATTTAAAAATAATGTCAGCGATTGCAGTGTTTTGGATATAGGAACAGGCAGTGCCTGTATACCGGTTGCAATAATAAAACACCTTAAGGACCTGCAAGTTACAGGTCTTGATATATCCGAAACCGCCCTGCAATATGCCGGGGAAAATATCAGTGAAAACAATACAGCAGTTGAATTGGTGCAGATGGATTTCCTTAAAGAATCAAACTGGAATCGACTGGGTGAATACGATGTGATCATCAGCAATCCTCCTTATGTCAGATTCTCTGAACGTCAGCAGATGGAACCTAATATCCTGGATAACGAGCCTGCCGAGGCTTTGTTTGTCAAAGATCAGGATCCGCTTATCTTTTATGAAAAGAT
Organism: Bacteroidales bacterium; assembly: GCA_030618905.1. Lineage (GTDB taxonomy): Bacteria > Bacteroidota > Bacteroidia > Bacteroidales > B18-G4 > JAUWGC01. Next base: position 25,980 of record JAUXCL010000008.1, read on the forward strand.
CATCGGGTTTTCGAAGGATCACCTTAAAGAGACAGGATATCTCTATCTTGAAATTAATGAGCATCTTGGTTCTGAGTTGCTTGTATTATTTAAAAAAAGTGAATTCAAAGCTGTGGAATTACGAAAAGATATGAGCGGGAAGGACAGGTTTATTAAGGCTTGCAGGAGGAAATCATAATCTCCTTTTTTTTAAGAGGGGAATGAGTTCTGAGTATTCCCCCATCACCTGGTGCACTTTTTCAATATAGCGCTCCTCATCATCCTTTTTAAGCCCCAGGGCTTTAATAAGGTATTCTGTTTCTTCTTCTACCCAGGGAAACAGGCTGCGAAAGCTTCCATATTCATTTGGTGAAGTATCCCAGAGGATAAACATCAATTCCTCTTTTAACATATCAATGATTTGCGCTGCCCTTTGTATTTTATACTTGTAGTCCATAGTGTTGACTACATGTTAAAATAGTTCTGAATTGTTGTTTGAGTTCTTATGGTAGGTGATAAAATCCCTGTGGGATTTCAGCAAATTCACAATATACAGGGCCAGGTTTTTCATTTCTTCCAGGATCCCCAAATAAAGTATGCTATTGCGTGTACCTACCTCATTATTTTTGATTCTCCGGATTTGCTTTTTCTTGAGTTTCTCAATGGTGTCGAGCAGTTGTTGCTGGTTGCTCAGGATCTCATCCATCTTTTTAAAATCCTCGGCGTTTACAACTTCCAGGATATCGAAGAGAAATTGTGAAATGGCTTCAACAAGATCTGATAATTCTGATTTCTGATCTTCAGTGATACTCTTGTGATTGTTATCAACATGTTCCAATATCGGTTCTATGATAAAATTTAAACAGTGGGCAATTTCACGGAGGTAGCCCAGTACCTCGACATAATAATGTCCGGTTTCAATCGAATCTTCTTCTAATTTATCTATGGTAGAATGGATATTGTCTTTCAGGTATTTAGCTTTCTTATTGACCTCTTTCACTTTTTTGGCAACCTTTCTCAGCTTCTTCATGTCCTCAAGGGTAAGTCCGTCAAATGAATCCTTGAGGAGACCAGGGATTGTCTTAATAGTTTCAGATACAGTATTGGAGCATTTGCTTATCACATTATCACCATTCAAAGCATCATCTTCTACCTCTTCTGCGTTCCTCTTTGTAATTTCACTTTCTTTTTTTCTGAAGAAAATATATGTTCGTGCAATGAGAAAAATAGCCAATAATACCAGGGCAATGATTCCAATATAACTCGTATAATGGATAATTACCGCAAACAGGGCCGCCACCGTAAATGCAGAGATAGCGGTAAGAAACCATCCTCCAACGACCGTAAATACACCGGTAACCCGGTAAACTGCACTTTCCCTGCCCCAGGCCCTGTCAGCAAGTGATGTTCCCATGGCTGTCATGAAAGTCACATAGGTAGTAGACAGGGGGAGCTTTAATGATGTTGCAAATGCAATAAGGATACTGGCTATGGTCAGGTTTGAGGAAGCCCGGAGTAAATCAAAAGAAGCCGCATCTGATTTACGTTTTTCCAAACTTGGGGTACTGAAGCGTTTATTTATAGCATTAAGTGTTTTTGGAGGGATGGCCTTAGTTATTCCATTGTTAAACGAGACAGCAACTTTCACGATCGAACGGGATAACAAAGTGGAACCAAACCTTTCTTCCCCCTCAACTTGTCTGGCCAGGTTAAGTTCAGTTCGGGTTACTGACATGGCTTTCTTTGAAAGCCATAAGGTAATGATCATAATGGCGCCTGCTAATAAGAGTAAAAATGTAGGGGTTTGAATTTTTTCTGTAAGGGCAATCATCGGGAACTGGGCATGCCCAACGGAGATGTATTCCTTATACGCTTCCAGACCTGCCAGAGGTACGCCAATAAAGTTAACCAGGTCGTTACCGGCAAAAGCCATGGCCAAAGCAAATGTGCCTACCAAAATGATGAATTTGGGAATGTTAAGCTTGAAGGCCCAATTTAATAACTGGAGGATTAAAGTCCATCCCACAAAACAATAAACGATGATTAATAGGGTGTTGGAGTTTATCCATTCAAGCATTTCCGGTGTGACAAAAGATGAACCTTTGGCACCTTTGATCAGGATGAAATAGGTGATTGCCGTAATGCTCATACCACCCCAGATTGATCCAATGAACCTCAGGTTTTTTTCATACTGGAAAGTAAAGACTATCCGGGTTATAAATTGTACTATGGCACCCACCAGGAACGCAATAAAAACTGACAATAATATTCCACTGATGATGAGAAGGGCTTTTTCAGAATTGATGTATTTTCCCAGGTCCGCAAGTGTATCTTCATTTCCTCCAATTTTGATCAATGAAACTGCTACAGCAGCGCCAAGCAATTCAAAAACAATGGAAACAGTGGTAGAGGTGGGAAGTCCAAGAGTGTTGAAAAAATCAAGGAGGATGATATCTGTAAGCATTACTGCCAGGAAAATAATCATGATCTCCGAAAAATAAAACTGATCCGGATGAAAAATACCTTTTCGGGCTACCTCCATGAGACCACTTGAAAAGGTGGCTCCAAATAAAATACCAAGACTGGCAATGATCATGATTACCATAACCGGAGCTGCCTTAGCTCCGATAGCGGAGTTCAGAAAATTAACGGCATCATTGCTAACCCCGACCACCAGGTCGGAAACTGCGAGGACGATAAGTATGATTACAATCAGGAGATAAAAACTATCCATTTTGCAGAAATCAAGAAGCGTAAAAATAAATGATTATTATTAATAGAAATACAAAATATGCTAAAATTTTAAATATTTATTAACTCTTGTTATTTTCTGCAATATTTCTGAAGGGCTGTTCTTGCCAATCCGGATCCCAATGATGAAGCTTTCTCCCAATCCATACAAGCATTGCTGTATTGCTTTAGCTCAAAACTTGCAATGCCACGGTTATAATAGGCATCTGCATAATCGGGTTTGAGTTTAATGGATTTGTCGAAGTCTGTGATTGCTCCTTTAAAATCATTCATGATGCCACGAACAATACCACGGTTGTTCAAAGCAAGAATATTGTCCGGATTGCGTTTCAGCGATTCATTAAAATCTTTAAGGGCCCCGGGATAATCCTGGTACCTGTCGCGTACATTCCCCCTGAAAAAATAAGCAGCCGCCAGAGTGTTTGTGCTATGATCCTGTGTGATTACTGCACTCAGCAGTTGCTCAGGATCTTGCCAGACCTTGCTGCGCAGGAAGCTTGTT
>JAUXCL010000140.1 GCA_030618905.1 Bacteroidales bacterium
TACGATCCGACTTCAAAAAAAGAATACACTAACCCCACTAGCAATCATGGAAAAAATTCCCTTAACTTGACGGCTATGCCCCCTTCCCCCTCCCTTCTGGAAGGGAGGGGGCGCTTTCAAGTAAAATTTTGCGAGATATATCATACCCGGGGGTGGGTACAGGAGAGCCCTAATGGACTCTTCCCCTCCTGTATATTGACTCAGAACCAAATCTCATTGAATATCAAATTTTAACATTCTTTAACATTTGCCTTTCAGCCACTTACAACTTTTGGCACAGTAGTTGTATTTATATGTTTAAATGTGTATCTCACAGAAATTAAACGTTCATTAAAACTATGCAACTATACTACAGCATGAATTGCTAGCTATTTGATGTGCATTACGTTCTTTAATTTTTGATGTTTATTATCCCGTACATAAATAATAATTTCATGAGATTAAACATTTTGGTTAATAAATAAATCGGTTGTTAGGAGGCTCACGCAAGTGGGCCTTCTTTTTTTAATTGTTTTTTCTACCTTTGTCATTCCCCTATGTCTGCCAACAGGTACAGAAAGCTTGTTTTATTTATCAATTCATGAAAAAAATTAAACTGAATTTACGAAATACCCTGCCGATCATATTGTCGCTGGTCCTGATCATTGGCATATACCTGGGCTACAAACTGGCCCCTATTTCTACATATCAGCATAATTTTCTGTCCTTTCGAAATGAACAATACAATAAGATCAATGAGATCATGGGCTATATAGAACAGGATTATGTGGATTCCGTTTCCAGGGAACAATTGAGTGAAGATGCCATTTCCGGCATCCTTAAACAGCTCGACCCTCACTCACAATACATCCCTGCAACTACTTTCGAACGCGTTAATGAGCACCTGATGGGAAACTTTGAGGGCATAGGTATACAGTTCCGCATGGAAGAAGATACCATCATGGTGATTCAGCCCATAGAGGACGGCCCTTCTGAAAAGGTCGGCATCCTTGCAGGTGATCGAATTGTCATGATCAATGATTCACTGGTGGCCGGAATTGGATTTTCCAGTGATGATGCCATTAAGCTGCTCAAAGGCAAACGCGGGACAATTGTGGATGTCGGCATCTTTAGAAGGGGTTTACCCGGGTTAATTGATTTTAGCATCACCCGTGATGTAATCCCGACTTACAGTCTCGACATCGCCTATATGGTCAACGACAGCATAGGGTATATTAAACTGAACAAGTTTTCGGCCACCACTTATAAAGAATTTGCAGATGCAATGCATACCCTTATAGATCAGGGCATGCAAAAATTGATTCTTGATCTGCGCGGTAATGCAGGCGGATATTTAAAATCCTCAATTCAGATCTCGGACGATTTCCTGGAAGCGGAGAAGTTGATCGTATATACAGAAGGGAATAACAGGCCAAGAGATTACTCATACGCCACCCGGAAAGGGATGTTTGAACAAAATGAAATCGTAATCCTTATCGATGAGAGCTCCGCCTCAGCCAGTGAGATTATTGCAGGAGCCATCCAGGATAACGACAGGGGCTGGATCATCGGCAGACGATCTTTTGGAAAAGGACTTGTTCAGGAACAGCTTACCTTACCCGACCACTCGGCTATCAGGCTGACCGTGGCCAGGTATTATACGCCCACCGGACGCTGCATTCAAAGGCCTTATGAAAATGGAAACGAAGAATACTATATAGAGTTTTATGAGCGCTATATGAACGGAGAAATGTCAAATGCCGATAGTATTCATTTTGATGACTCTCTTAAATATACTACCCCTGGTGGTAAAATCGTATACGGCGGTGGTGGCATTATGCCTGATATATATATTCCGCTGAGAATGGACGAATCTGCTAAATATTATAATAACCTGGTGCGTAAAGGATTGATTTTCAGGTTCGCGTTCAAGTATACCGACAAGAACAGGCAAATGCTCAACCAATATGAAAGTGTGGAGGATTTCATTTCCAATTTCAAAGTGGATACAAAACTTTACAGGGACTTCTTAAGCTTTGCCAAAGATCACGGTGTTCCCGAAGATTCAAACATTGAACCCTATTTCAGGAAAAAAATTGATGTGATGATCAAAGCTTATATTTCCCGGAATATTTTCGATAATGAAGGATTCTACCCCGTTTACCATATTACTGATGAAATGTTCCTTAAAGCAATGGAAGTTCTTTCGGAAAACTCATAGATATTAACCTAAAATCAAAATAAAATGCATTACACCTTACCTGAATTACCCTATGCAATGGATGCGCTGGAGCCATACATCTCAAAAAATACCCTTGAATTTCATTATGGAAAGCATCATAATGCTTATGTTACAAATTTGAATAAGCTGGTTCCGGGAACCGAATTCGAAAATTCCAGCCTTGAAGATATCATTAAGAAAGCCGAAGGCGGTATCTTCAACAATGGTGCCCAGGTCTGGAACCATACCTTCTACTGGAATTGCCTGAAACCCAATGGTGGTGGCGAACCAGGCGGAAAGCTTATGGAAGCCATCAATACCTGCTTCGACTCTTTTGATGCATTCAAAGAGAAGTTCTCAACAGCGGCAGCAACATTATTTGGATCGGGCTGGGCCTGGCTGGTCCAAAATGCTTACGGCGACCTGGAAATCGTCCAGGAAAGTAATGCCGGCAATCCCCTGAGGAACGGCCTTACACCCCTTCTAACCTGCGATGTATGGGAACATGCATACTATCTCGACAAACAAAACAAAAGGCCAGACTATATAGCAGATTTCTGGAAGCTGGTGGATTGGGACGCAGTTTCTACTAGATTCAAGTAGATCGTATTGAGTATTGAGTATTTAGTAGTTAGTAGTGAGTATTTAGTAGTTAGAAATATATTAATAAAATCTCAATACTAAATACTTAATACTAAATACTTTTATTCTACAGTGACTGACTTCGCCAGGTTCCTGGGCTGATCAACATTACAATCCCGCATAACAGCAATATGGTATGACAGGAGCTGTAGGGGGATGGTGGCCAATAGCGGAACCAGCAATTCTTCAGTGGCCGGAATCTCAATGGTAAAGTCGGCCACTTCCTTAACCGTTGTATCACCTTTCGTAACGATGGCAATGATTTTCCCTTTACGGGCCTTTACTTCCTGGATATTGCTTAACACCTTTTCATACGTGCCTTTTTTAGTGGCAATGAACACAACCGGCATTTCATCATCGATCAGGGCAATAGGACCATGTTTCATTTCAGCGGCAGGATAACCTTCCGCATGGATATAGGAAATCTCTTTTAACTTCAGGGCACCTTCCAGGGCAACCGGAAAATTATATCCCCTGCCCAGGTACAGGAAATTCCTGACATCCATAAATTTTTCAGCGATGGATTTAACCTGGTCATTCACCTTTAATGTATTCTCCACTTTCTTAGGAATGCTTTCAAGTGCAGTGATCAGGGTATAAAACCTGGATGTGGAGATGGTGCCTTTGATCTTGGCCAACCTGAGTGCCAACAGGATCAGGACGGTAACCTGGGCTGTAAAGGCTTTGGTAGAAGCAACGCCTATTTCAGGTCCTGCATGGGTATAAGAGCCCGCATCGGTCATCCGTGCAATAGATGAACCCACCACATTACATATACCCAGGATGGTGGCTCCCCTGGATTTAGCCAGCTCAATGGCTGCCAGGGTATCCGCTGTCTCTCCCGACTGCGAAACGGCAATGACCACATCATCTTCATAGATCACTGGTTTACGGTACCTGAACTCTGAGGCATATTCTACCTCAACAGGTATGCGCGCCAGGTCCTCAATCAAATACTCTCCCACCAGTGCAGCATGCCATGATGTACCACATGCAACAATGATGATCCTTTTAGCATTGATCAACTTCTGCTCATAATCAATGATTCCGCCAAGTTGTACATCACCCTTGCGGGCATTTAAACGCCCCCTGAAACTGTCGCGAATAGAGCGGGGCTGCTCAAAGATCTCTTTCAGCATGAAATGATCATAACCTCCCTTTTCCAGGGCACTTAAGCTCAGCTGCAGTTTTTGTACATAAGGTATCTTATCCTTGTTCTTGATCGTTTTGATCTTGAGTTCTTCACCAAGCTGCACAACGGCCAGTTCCTCATCATTCAGGTAAACTACGTTTTGGGTATATTCTACGATAGGGGTGGCATCAGATGCCAGGAAGAACTCATCCTTACCAATGCCAATAACCAGCGGGCTGCCTTTCCTGGCAGCAACAAGCATATTGGGGTTATCTTTTGAGAGCACAACGATCGCATAAGCTCCAATAACCTGGCTTAAAGCGATACGCACAGCCTCTACCAGCTCAACCTGTTCATTTTTCTGAATATCTTCTATCAGGTTCATCAGGACTTCAGTATCAGTGGCACTCCGGAATTCATGCCCTCTTTTGATCAACTCCTCTTTCAGTGTAAGGTAATTCTCAATGATCCCATTATGTATGATGGCCAGTTCCCTGGATTCAGAGTAATGTGGATGTGCATTGACATCATTGGGCTCACCATGTGTTGCCCAGCGTGTATGCGCAATACCGATGTTGCCGATTATCTTGTTATTGGCAATATGTTTTTCCAGGTCCGATACTTTGCCTTTGCACTTATGAATCTGGATATTGTCATTTAAAACAGCTATACCGGCACTGTCATAGCCTCTGTATTCCAGTCTGTACAAACCATTGATCAGGATTGGATAAGCTTCTCTGTTCCCTATGTAACCAACAATACCACACATAACGATGATTTATTAATTTTTGCCTTATTCAACAGGCGTATATGTAAGATTCAGTTTTAATCTTTTTGAATATGGAATCGGAGGATTCGGGATCGGGCCGTTAACTATTTGCCGATTAGCAACCAGACTGGCATTGACAATAAAAAGATACAAGCCAAAATCCTGGGCATCCTCTTCAAGTATTGATTGTATATATCTGGTAATACGAAATATGACCTGATTATTGGTCGTGTCGTAAAACCCTCCATAATAAAATTCAAACTGGTCGGGCAGGATATAATTCTTGCCCTCCTCATTAATACCCACAACAACCAATCTTCCGGGAGGAGGATAATCCTCAGTTTCTTTTACATCGTTGATCACGAATTTGGCTTCATTCACCGCCACTCTTCCATTGGCCATAAGACTTTTGATATGGGGAAATTTAATAAAGGTCTTTACCCCGCCCATGGCCTGTAAAAAAAGTTGTTGATCCCCAAGGGAAGTACCACCGTTCAATACCTGGGCTTTAAAGTCAGGATCGGCATCGATATATTCATAATGGTTGTAATTCATGAAGCGGGCACAATTGTCGTTGATCACAAAAGTAAACTGCAATGAATCCTGCTCATCATTACGATAATAAATAACCATTTTTGACTGGGTCGATAAGAGATCGAAATACAAAATGGAACCTTCACTGCTAACCGCTTCAGAAGCCATGTAAAAGCCCTTAAAAAACTCCTGGAAGCTTTCATTGTCAAGATATACAGAGGAAGAGGCATTCAGGAGTGCATTTCCAAACTCTTCAGACATCTGTATTCTCAGCTGGGCAGGAATAGTGTCATCACCAACTGCAACAGGCTGTGTTGGTTTAGGATAAAAGGAAAGGTTGGCCAGTTCAACACCTTCGTTTGGAATGGTATGAATAGAATAATATACGCTGTCCTTGAACATGGATTCGCTCAACTGGTAGATCTTGATCTGCAACTGCGTATTGGTATCACCATAATAACCATTATAATCCATCGACAATACCAGAGAATCCAATACCGGGTTATCTCCAAAATCGTAGCCGTTTTCTGATAATCGGATCTGGGTATAGATATTGGCTGTTGTTTTACCAAAAACCGGGTCCAGATAGCTGCCCAGCAAGGAAATTTTTGTCTCATCGGTACGTACGGAATCTTCTAAAACAGAATAAGCGATAATGCTTGTTGTATCATAGAAGAGCACATTCACTACATCTTCTTCAGGTCTGATGCTAATCCCCACTTTATCTGGTTCTTTTTTACAGGCTATAAAACCTATGATGGCAATAATAACCAATACAAGAACCAGTTTAATTTTAGCAAAAATTTTGTTCAAAATAGTTCAGTTTCAATATTGAAAATTAATCTGTCTATCGTGAATATTATCCCTTATTCAGAATTTCCTCATAAAACGCTGCATATGTGTCAATATATGTGTCCATCGGCTGGAATGGTAACATTGGCTTTCCCGATTTTTTAATGTGGTCATCAACCTCAGTGTTGATTTTCTCACTACCCACGATCAAAGCATCGGAATAATCTATTGCAGCTTTGGAGATATTAACGAAGTTGGGGGTTTTATAGTATGCGAGGTCTTTATTGGTAATGCCTTCAAGCTTCGCCTTATTGCCAAACTCCTTATTCAGTACAGGCTCAAAATCGTCATCATAAACAGAATAAATTACTTTCGCATCAGCAAACAGGGGGTTATCCTTATACGCTTTCTTGATGTACATTGGAATCAGGTTGGTGATCCAACCATGGCAATGGACAATATCAGGACTCCATCCGAGCTTTTTTACAGTTTCCAATACGCCACGGCTAAAGAAAATAGACCGTTCA
>JAUXCL010000014.1 GCA_030618905.1 Bacteroidales bacterium
CCCTAACGAATTTAAGGTCATCAACCTGATCAATGCTTACCGGCAGCGAGGACATCTTTTCACAAAGACTAATCCGGACAGGACCAGAAGGCAGTATACCCCTACCCTGGAATATGAGAATTTTGGACTAAAAAGTGAAGACCTGAACAAAAGCTTCAAAGCCGGAAATGAGATTGGCCTGGAAAATGCCACGCTGCAGGAAATTATTGACAAACTCCAAAAAACTTATTGCCAGTCAATCGGTGCGGAGTTCAGATACATGAGGAAACCTGAAATTGTAAACTGGCTCCAGGAAAAAATGGAAGGGCCATTTAACACCCCAAATTTCGATAAGGATTTTAAAATAAATATCCTCACTGAAATTAGCCAGGGTGTACTTTTTGAAAAATTTATCCATAAAAAATTTCCCGGTCAAAAAAGATTTTCACTTGAGGGTGCGGAAGCCCTGATCCCTGCCCTGCATGCCATTACCGAAACCGGGGCCGAGCTCGGGATAAAGGAATTTGTAATTGGAATGGCCCACCGTGGGCGTTTGAACATCCTTGCCAATATCCTGAAGAAACCTCTGGAAGATATCTTTCATGAATTTCAGGGCAGCGAATACACAGATGAGTATTTGATGGGAGATGTGAAATACCATTTGGGCTTTACCAGTGATTCAAAAACCAGGAACGCTAAGCCTGTACGGCTGACCCTGACTCCCAACCCCAGCCACCTTGAGGCCGTGAATCCGGTTGTTGAGGGCATATCCCGGGCAAAGATTGATTCCAAATACAAGGGGGATTTTAAAAAACTGGCTCCAATCTTAATTCATGGTGATGCTTCAATTGCCAGTCAGGGTGTTGTTTATGAAGTACTCCAAATGTCAGAATTACCGGGATACAAAGTAGGTGGCACCATCCATGTCGTCATCAATAACCAGATCGGTTTTACAACGAATTACCTGGAAGGCAGGTCAAGTACATATTGTACTGATGTGGCGAAAACTACTTTATCTCCTGTATTTCATGTTAATGGCGATGATGTCGAAGCGGTAGTACTTACCATACAGCTGGCTATGGAGTTCAGGCAGAAATTCCATAAAGATGTGTTCATCGATTTATTATGTTACAGAAGATACGGGCACAATGAAGGAGATGAACCACGCTTCACACAACCGATACTGTACAAGCTCATCGAAAAACATCCTAATCCACTGGATATATACAGGAATAAGCTTATCCAGGAAGATAGTATCAGCGAAGAAGAAGCACGTGGAATTGAAGATGGTCTTATTGAAACCATGGAAAATAGCCTTGCTGCTTCAAAAGACATTGAAAAATCTCATATTGATTCATTCCTTAAAGACATCTGGCAAGATATTGATAAAGCTGATCCGCATGCTTTTGACAAGTCTCCTGAAACAAGTATCAGTAAAGCTGACTTAACCCGGATTGGAGAGAAAATCACTGAGGTCCCTGATGATATAAAATTGTTCAGAAAATTAGAAAAACTGCAGGAAACAAGACGGCAAATGCTCACTCAAAAAGGCATTTTAGATTGGGCAATGGGTGAATTATTAGCTTATGGCAGCCTGGTAGATGAAGGGGTCCCGGTAAGGTTCAGCGGACAGGATTCAGCCCGGGGGACTTTTTCACATCGACATGCCGTACTCAAGGTTGAAAATTCCGAATTGGAATATATCCCACTGAATCATATCAGCAAAGACCAGGCCAGGTTTGAAATTTACAACTCACCTTTATCAGAGTTTGGCGTGCTCGGGTTTGAATATGGGTATTCGCTCTCTTCTCCTTACACGCTGACGATATGGGAAGCACAATTCGGTGATTTTGCCAATAGTGCCCAGGTGATTTTTGATCAATTCCTAAGCAGTGCAGAAGATAAATGGAATGTGATGAATGATCTGGTCATTTTATTGCCACATGGTTATGAAGGGCAAGGGCCGGAACATTCCAGTGCCAGGATGGAACGTATGCTCTTGTTAAGTTCTGATAACAATCTTCAGATTGCCAATTGTACAAGCCCGGCCAGCTTCTTTCATATCATCCGCCGCCAGTTAAAACGCTCCTTCCGCAAACCCCTGATCATTCTTACACCGAAAAGCCTGCTCAGGCATCCGGATGTAGTATCACCCCTTAGTGATTTTACCAACGCCAATTTTAAAGAGGTTATTGATGATGAAAAGGCTGATGTTGCCAGGGTTAAGCGCGTAATATTCTGTACAGGCAAAGTTTATTATGATCTTCTGGAAGAAAAGAATAAAGAAAAGATCATTGATACTGCTATCATCCGCATGGAGCAACTTGCGCCTTTGCCAATAAAACAGCTTAAAGAAATAATCAGGAAATATAAACATACAACTGATTGGGTTTGGGTGCAGGAAGAACCTGTCAACATGGGGGCATGGACTTACATCATGCAAAACTTCAATGAAGTACCTTTAAGAGTGGTTGCCAGGCCCTTAAGCGGAAGTCCGGCAACAGGCTCAAGTAAATTCCATGTACTCCGGCAAAGAAAGATCATTGAAAAAGCTTTTGGCGAATGCATCTGTCCAATGGTAGAAGAAGAGTGCAAAATGTTATGTATCGGAAATCGTTACCAATCTTTCGTTAAAGAGCAGGGAGTTTTTCAAACAGATAAGATAAGCAGCAAGTCAATTTCAGCCAGGAAACAGCTCAAATAATTAATACTATGATTATTGAAATTAAAGTCCCCAGTCCGGGTGAATCCATCACTGAAGTTCAGTTAGCCAGCTGGTTGGTGAATGATGGAGATAATGTTGAAAAAGACCAGGAACTTGCAGAAATTGACTCTGACAAGGCAACCCTAACCATCAGTGCAGAAGATGCTGGGGCCATCAGAACCTTAGTAGCTGAAGGAGATACTATTGAGATTGGAACGGTCATTGCCACTATTGATACCAGTAAAAAAGGCAAATCCATTAAGAAAGACAGCAAATCTGAACAAGCTGAACCAGCAAAAGCAAGTCCTGTACAGGAAGAAAAGAGCAGTATGTCAACTGTTCCGGACTCAGATCTTCACATTTCCCCCCTGGCGAAAAAACTGATGGAAGAAAATCAGGTGGAAGCCGGAGATATTGAAGATTTCTATAAGAATCTGAGGATCTCCAGAAAAGATGTTGAATTTTATATTCAGGAGTCAGGAAAGCAATCTGATTCATTCACGGCTATAAGTTGGGGGGGGGCCAGAGAAACACGCAAAGAAAAGATGAGCACCCTGCGAAGTAAACTGGCCCAAAGACTGGTCTCCGTGAAAAATGAGACAGCCATGCTAACGACTTTCAACGAAGTTAACATGACGCCAATCTTCGAGATCAGGAAAAAATACAAAGAAGAGTTCAAAGAAAAATATGGCGTTTCACTAGGCTTTATGTCCTTCTTTACCAAAGCGATAACGGTAGCACTTCATCATTTCCCACTGGTCAATGCCATGATTGATGGAAATGAGATTATTTTTCATGATTACGCTGATATTGGTATTGCGGTGAGCACTCCAAAGGGACTTATGGTTCCGGTATTAAAGAATGCAGAGACCATGAGCTTCTCGGCTATAGAACTCAGGATCAAAGAGTTGGCAGGCAAGGCCAGGGATAACAAAATCACCCTGGATGACATGAAGGGTGGTACTTTTACCATTACTAACGGAGGTGTATTCGGTTCTATGCTCTCCACACCTATCATCAACCCACCACAAAGTGCTATTCTGGGGATGCATAATATCGTTGAAAGACCAGTTGCTGTAAACGGCCAGGTTGAGATTCATCCTGTGATGTATGTTGCTCTTTCCTATGATCACCGGATTGTTGACGGAAGGGAGTCAGTTAGTTTTCTTGTGATGGTTAAGGATATGCTGGAAAATCCGGAAAAGATGATGTTCGCCGGTACAGATCCACACAGGTCTTTATTAGGATTATAAAAGCTAATTCACTGCATATCATATGCAACAAAGATGAGAAAAAAAGTAGATTTTCTGGTTATAGGTTCAGGGATTGCAGGGCTGATATTTGCCCTCAAAGTTGCTCCAAAAGGAAAAGTTTGTATCATTACAAAATCCAATGCTGAGGAAACAGCAACCAAATACGCCCAGGGTGGTATTGCAGCTGTTATGTACACCCCCGATACTTACGAAAAGCATATCAAGGATACCATAATCGCAGGTGATAATCTGAACAAGGAAGACATCGTCAGGATCACAATCACAGAATCAACCGACAGGGTAAAGGAATTGATTGAGTGGGGAGCCAGTTTTGACAAGAAGGAATCAGGGAAATATGATCTGGCAAAAGAAGGCGGACATTCTGAGCATCGTGTACTGCACTACAAAGACAGCACCGGGATGGAAATTGAAAGGACTTTGCTCAGCAGGATTTCCGAGCATCCCAATATTGAGGTCCTTGAAAATCATTTCACCCTTGACATTATTACACAGCACCATATGGATATGGATATCGATATCAACAGGAGGACTGACAATATCAGCTGTTATGGTGCGTATGTATTGAATCCTCAAACGGATGAGATCCATACCATACTTGCCAGGACCACGCTGATTGCAACCGGAGGTGCCGGCAATGTATACAATACAACAACAAATCCGGTGATTGCAACGGGAGACGGTATTGCTATGGCCTACCGGGCCAAAGCCCTGGTGGAAAATATGGAATTTATACAATTTCATCCAACATCATTATATCATCCGGATGAAAAACCATCATTTTTGATTACAGAGGCCCTAAGAGGTTTTGGCGCCATTCTGAAAACAAAGAATGGTGAGGAATTCATGCATAGATATGATAAAAGAGGTTCACTCGCTCCCCGTGACATTGTGGCCAGGGCAATAGATAATGAAATGAAATTGTCAGGAGACGATTATGTAGGCCTGGACTGCCGTCACTTGAATGAGAATGATCTGATCAAGCATTTCCCACGGATCTATGCAAAATGTCTGAGCATTGGTATTGATATATCTAAAGAAATGATCCCGGTAGTACCTGCGGCTCATTATGTCTGCGGTGGGATCAAGGTGGATGAGTATTCCCGGACCTCCATTTTCAATTTATACGCTTCAGGAGAATGTGCATCTACAGGACTGCATGGAGCTAACCGGCTGGCTTCCAACTCCCTCCTCGAATCTGCCGTCTTTTCACACCGTGCCAGTATTGATGCAATCCGGAAAATTGAAGATATTGATTATTGCGAAACGATACCAGACTGGAACGCCGAAGGAATGGTTTTGAATGAGGAGATGATCCTGATCACTCAATCGCTTAAGGAACTACAAATGATCATGACCAATTACGTAGGTATTGTAAGATCTAATCTCCGCCTTAAGCGGGCCCTTGACCGCTTAGAGATCATATACAGGGAAACGGAAGATTTGTATAATAAATCCATCCTTACATCCATAATCTGCGAGCTGAGAAATTTGATCAATGTGGCATACCTGATCATTAAAATGGCAATGCAAAGAAAAGAAAGCCGTGGTTTGCACTATTCCATTGATTACCCCAAAACAGGAGATGATATTATCTTAAATACAGACTATTACAAGGAAACAATGGCAGATAAAAAAAGCCCCCTTCCGGAGGCTTAAATTTCTTATTGTTTACTGTCTTATAGTCCCAGTTTCGCTCTTACCAGTGGCAGGATATTATCACCTTTATCATAATAAAGAAGAATACCAACTCCGGCATCGAAGATATAGGTATACCCATTTTCTTCAGCAACCTCTGTAATGGCATTCTTTGCTGCCTCAATTAATGGGTTATACAATTCAGCCTGTTTATTCTGGAAATCGAGTTCAGCATTTTGCTGGAAAGTCTGTATCCTTTGCTCAAGGTCGGCGATCTCTTTTTCTTTGGTTTGTCTGATGATATCTGACATGGTGGCCAGGTTGGCCTGATAATCCTGGACTTTATTCTGATATTCCAGGATCATATCTTCAATTTGACGTTCCAGTGATTTCTGATACTCCTGTAATTGGGCTTCAACAGTTTCCTTTCCGGGCATCAACTCGATTAATTCGTTAGAATCGATATAGCCAAATTTTGGATTTGTTTGGGCCAAGGATGGTAATGTTATGCATACGATTGCAAGCAGGGCTATAAGGCGAAGTGTCTTTTTCATTATTTATTTACTTATAGGTTAATATTCAAATCAATGCGGCAAATTTAACCAAATATTCGAATTGATTCGAATTATTTAATAATTATTTGCTTTAAAAGTGTATTTAATTCTCTGATGATAATGGATCCATCAATTATCATCTTTATAGCGGTTGATCATATTATTCACACCCTGGTTGGTGGGGGGTGGATCACCTGACCTGGACGTGGATGTCCCTCCCTTCTGCCTGTCTTCTCTTCTGACCGTCTGCATCACGCTGCCTACCTCATCCAATACATCATCGCTGATATCATACTTATCCTTAACAAAAAGGATGGTAAGGCTACCGGCCCTGTCAAAGACAAAACCATAATTATTAGATTCGGCAATCGATTCTATGGCATTGTAAATTTTCTCCTGAATAGGTTCAACAAGGTCCTGACGTTTCTTAAAAAGGTCTCCCTGTCTTCCAAAACGCTGTTTCTGAAGATCCTTAGCTTCCTTCTCTTTTTGGATAATCTCGTTTTCGCGTTCCTTCTTCATGTCTTCAGGGAGCAGGACTGCTTCGGCCTGGTAAGCTTTATATAACTGGTCAATATCTGCAAATTTCTTTTCGATCTCCTTTTGCCATTTTATCGAAAATTCATCCAGAATATCAACGGCATCCAGGTATTCAGGTATATTGGCCAGGATATATTCTGTATTCACATAGGCATATTTCTGGGCAAGCATGCCAAATCCCAGGAACATGCACATGATAATTAAGGTTACTTTTTTCATAGGTCTTCCTCCTGATTTTTCTTTTTTACAAAAATACTTACAAAAAGTCTGCCAGAATTAATGTATCGTTAATCAATAGATTGGTTAATTGAGAAATGGAAGTTACTGCCACCCCTCACACCAGGAATTGGGACATCATCAAATCCGTAGCCCCAGTCAAGTCCGAGCACACCAAACATTGGCAAGAATATCCTGACCCCAAATCCGGCAGATCTGTATACATTAAAGGGGTCATAATCCTTATGAAACACAAAGTTATTACCTGCTTCGAGGAATCCCATCACATATATTGTGGCTGAAGGATTCAATGAGAGTGGGTACCTTAGTTCAAGCGTATATTTATCATACACTATCCCGCCTACTCCATCATAAATGATTTTTGCAGGAGTGATCAGCCTGGGCCTGTCATATCCACGCATACCAATGATTTCCCTGCCATCAAGCTGGTTATAACCAGTCAACCCGTCACCACCTAAATAAAAACGATCGAAGGGTGTAACACCAACGTCCTCATTGTATGCCGCAAGGAAACCAAATTTAATCCTGGCATGCAAAACCATTTTATCAAAGATCTCCAGGAAGAATGATAAACGAACCTTCCATTTATAATATTCAATCCAGCGGTACTTTTCCTCCGGAATCATCGTAGAATAATCCTTATTTGAGAACAAGGAATAAGGTGGTGTTAGCTCCAGGGAAACGGAGATATCCGATCCATTCCTCGGATATATTGGGCTGGGGGATGTAGAATTTCTGCCAATGATGATATTATAGTTGAAGTTATTATAAAATCCTGTACCGCCACCGGCAGCAATAATTTCAGACCAGTTATTCAGGTCATATCGCTGCAGGTTTATACCATGGTAGATTGTAAAATAGTCATCCGGCCATTTCAGGCGCTTGCTCAATCCAAATGAAAGGCCATTAATCTTAAAATAAGAGTATGCCAGGTCATTCTTGTTCAGGCCATTGGTATAACGGGAATGATAATAAGAAACAGAAAAGGCTTTGGGTTTTTTACCACCAAGCCAGGGTTCGGTGAAAGATGCGCTATAGCTGATATACCCACGGCCGTATGATTGTACCCTTAGGCTTAGTTTTTGCCCATCACCGGATGGGACTGGTTTCCAGGCTCCTTTTTTGAAAAAATTCCGCAGGGAGAAGTTATTAAAAGAAAGGCCCAGTGTTCCGATAATTCGGCCATAACCCCAGCCACCAGATAGTTCAATCTGGTCAGCTGATGTCTCTTCCACATGGTAGATGATGTCGACTGTTCCATCTTCAGGGTTAGGAAGGATTTCGGGATTAATGCTTTCCGGGTTGAAATATCTTAATTGTCCGAGCTCTCTGATCGTCCTGATTATGTTTGACCTACTGAACAAATCTCCCGGTTGGGTCCTGATCTCTCTCATGACGACATGGTCGTTGGTCTTGGTATTACCCATAACAGACACGCGGTTAATACGAGCCTGCTTCCCTTCACGCAGCCTTATTTCCACATCAATTGAGTCATTTTCCACAAGAACTTCAACCGGCATGGCCTGGAAAAACAAATATCCTTGATCCATATAAATAGAACTGATATCATAGCCATTCTGATCAAAATTCAGTTTGGTATCCAGCAGATCTTTGTTATACACATCCCCTTTTTTGATGCCCAGCACCAAATCCAGCTCATCACTGGTATATTTGGTGTTACCCACCCAGGTAATGTTCCGGAAATAATACCTGTTGCCTTCATTAAGGATAAGGTCAATATTGATGGACTTATCGTTATGACGGTATATTGAATCTTTAATGATCTTAAAATCCCTAAATCCCAGGGTGTTATATTTCTTAACCAGGTTTTCCTGATCAGTCTCAAAATTCTCTTCGATAAACTTTGATGACTTGAAGAGCCTGATGCGTATATTTTCGGCCATATAGAGTTGCATTTCCTGGACGATGCTATGAAACCTCAACCTAACTGCATTGTTAACAATTCTAAATATCAGATAAGGCATGTTGGCCAGGGGTCGAAAATACCCTTTCTCCTTGGTTTCCTTGAAAACCTTTTTAATGCGTTGGTCATCCAGGAACTCATTACCCTGGATATTAATACTGAAAACTTTGATTTTCTCATGCTTCTCCACATCAATGATAAGGATTACATGATTAGCCCTGGTAGTATCGGGAACTTGCTTGATAAATACTTCTGTATTCAGGTATCCCTTATCTTCAAAATAACTATAGATGGTATTCCGGATCCTGACCAATAAATTATCTGTAACCACATCACCCCTGACAATTTTCAGCTCGTCTTTCATATTGTCCTTCTCGCCCTTTTTCAGTCCTGTAAATGCATATTTAGAAAGACGGGGTCTCTCCTTAAGGTCAATGTTTAAGAAAACGAGGCCTCGTTGGATTTTGGTAATGGAAATCGAGATATGCTCAAAAAGGCCTTGTTCCCAAAGCTTCTTGATGGCATCACTGACTTCTTCTCCGGGTACTTTTATCTTATCACCAACCGCCATTCCGGAAAGCATGATCAACACTTTCTGGTCAAGATATTGTATGCCGGAAATGGTAATTCCCCCGATTTCATATTCAGCAGGGGTATTGTAGTCGATCAGGCCATCATCATCGGGATCGACCTGTGCCTGAAGGCTCATAAGGATTCCTGTCGACAACAGGAAGAGCAAAAGAAATTTTCTGAGTAATCCTGAATAACTCCGTTTGGTACTTATGTTATGGTCCTTTGCAGTAATGCTCATGCTGGATTTACTAAGCTTTTAATTGTTCGCTCGTCTTACCAAATCTTCGTTCACGGCCCTGATAATCAACAATTGCTTCATACAGGTCTTCTTTTCTGAAGTCTGGCCACAATTTAGGTGTAAAATAGAGTTCAGCATATGCTATTTGCCATAACAAGAAATTGCTTATTCTGTATTCTCCACTGGTTCGGATTAGCAATTCCGGATCTGGCATGTTCGCTGTGTCAAGATATGAGGCAAACATTTCCTGATCAAGGTCTTCTACATTTAACTGCTTGTTTTTTACTTGTAAAGCGAGTTTTTTAAGGGTTTCTACAATTTCCCACCTGGAGCTATAGCTTAAAGCCAGCGTTAAGGTCATCCGGTCATTGCCTGCTGTATCATCAATAATTCTCATCAGGCCTTTATGTATGTTGGAAGGCAGGTTGTCAAGATTCCCAATCGCATTTAAGCGGATATTATTTTTATTAAGCGTTTCTGTTTCCTTATTAATAGTCTGGAGCAATAAATGCATAAGTGCATCAATTTCAAATTTAGGACGCTTCCAGTTTTCTGTTGAAAAGGCATAGAGGGTAAGGTATTCAACGCCAAGTTCAGCTGCAGCCTCGGTAGATTCACGAACGGATTTAACTCCACTTTTATGTCCGAAAGTACGTGGCTTTCCCCGCATCTTTGCCCACCTGCCATTACCGTCCATAATAATGGCAATATGTCGGGGGAGTCTCTCCAGGTCTATTTTATCTTTTAAGGTCATTCAAACTACTTGTCTGCTGGCAAGAATATTTTTACATAATTAATATTTTTTCCTCGTACCGAAGTCATTACACCGATAATGTTTAAAGAGGTTAAACTTATAGGTTATCGTGACCCCGACAAATGAGTACCAATCTTTGGTTTTTTTATCTCCTCTCATCATTCCCGGTTTATGTTTCATGGTTGGATCAGAAAGTACTTGTGCAGAATTATTGGGGTTTATGCTTTCACCATCCAGATAATATGTTTCACTTACATCATCGATATAATCTGTCAATGTCTTTCTCATTCCCCATTCCACTGCAAATCCCAACTTTTTAGTCAGGCTGTATTTAAAACCGATTCCAAAAGGCATTGCAAAACTAAATGTTTTATAGGGAGATCTGCCATCGAAAGCAACATTTTGGCCTTCCGTACCCATATCTTTCAACTCGACCCCATCCACTTTCGGATTAAACCAAAACACCCCAACACCCACAAATACGTATGGAGCAACGTACTGACGTGTACTTCCGGTAATATAATCCAGAAAATTCAATTCCATGATAGCTGAAAACTCAGTAATCTTGGACTCGAACTTTAGCATACGATCTAAATTGGCTTTGCTCACCTCATCATCTCCCTTGATAGTTCCTTGCAGAATGTTAAGCCTAAAGGCCCAGCGACTATCAAGATTATACCGGCCAACAAGTCCGTAGGAAAAACCAATTTGTGAAAACTGTTTGCCGGGATTCAGGTCACCGAGATAATATGAAACACCACCAAAGAGACCAACTTCCATACTTTTCTGAGAAAATCCCAGCAAGGACATCATGATCATCGGTAGCAATACAAGCAATTTTCTTTTCATATTCTTAATTAACCTTTAACAATTCCTGATATCAATTTCTGATATCTAATCCCCATTTCAATTTATCCCGGATGGTATTAAAGAATGTTTTATTCCCTGTCTGAACAAGATTTATCTGAAAATTTTCTTTTTCAACCAATAATTCAACAGAAGGATCAAACACTTCTGACCTCGAATCCAATGAAACGAGATATTGTTTGTCCCTTCCTTCCACTTTTATCCGGATTTTACTTTTGTCTGATATAACGATAGGCCGGATTGTTAAATTGTGCGGGGCGATGGGGGTTATCACAAAATTCTCAGACCCCGGTGTAAGTATCGGTCCCCCGCTGCTTAAAGAATATGCTGTAGAACCTGTTGGAGTTGCAACAATCAATCCATCTGCCCAATATTTACCCAGAAATATGTCATCCACCCAAACGTGAATTACAATGAGGGCTGTCGAGTTTTTCCTGTTGATGGTCAGGTCATTTAGCGCATAATTCATCTGACCGAATAAATCAGTTTCGGTCTTCAGCTTCAGTAATGTACGCTTATCAAGGATGTAGTTGCCATTTTTAAGATCATCAAGAGCAGAATCAATTTCATCCTTTGAAATACTGGATAAAAAGCCCAGTCGGCCAAGGTTTACCCCCATTACAGGGATCCCTGAGTCGCGAACCAATGTTATGGTATCCAGCAAAGTGCCATCACCGCCAATGGAAAGTAAAAAATCAACTCTCCCCTCAAGGTCCTGATGGCTATTAAAGGTATCAACAGATGATTTAAACACGATAAGATCCTTGATGACCTCATGGAATGGTTCATAGAAGGTTAACCTGGACCCGAATGCTTCAAGCCTTTCTATCAATTGCCTGAGGTATTCAAGATTTTGGTCCGAAATTTTTTTGCCAAATAAAGCTATTTTCATACTAAAAACGTGATAACGAATTTGCTAAGCGGATACAAGTTTACAAAATTACAGGAATAATCTGTCAGGGGATTAACAATATTTAACATTTCTTTAGATAGAAGCTGTAAAATGTATGAAAACGCCCTTATCTCCACGGTTATTGATGGAGAATTCCAGTCGGATAACGATGTCGTAATAGGTCACCAAATCCAGGCCCAGCCCATAACCAACCAACAGTGTATTATCGAGATAATTATGAAGGGCCCGGTCAGGATATGCATTGTAAACAAATCCTATATCAGTGAAAAAATTTAAATAAAAGGCATAATGTACTTTAGAGAATTTTTCTGAAGGAATAAACTTAAGGTTCATTATCCTGGGAGGAAGCAAGGCGAATTTAAAATTCGACTTGAACAGTCCAAAATTCTGACCATCAATAACATAAAGCTCGAATGAACGGACAAAATCCCTGCCATATCCTAAGCCCCAGGTAATAAAATATGGTTGCTCCCCTTTATTAGAGAACTTTGAATTCAATCCAAAAGCATAATAAAACCTATCATTGAGCTTCCAGTATTTCCTGAAGGTCGTCAGGAAATAAAATACATTCAAATCGTTTGGGATCAGGCCTAATCCAATTTTCCCAAATCCCATGTCAAAATAATAACCTTCCAGGGGATAGGGCCTGGAGTCGCGGTGATCACTTTTAAATTTATAATAAAGGGAGAAATATCTCAGGATATGTTTATCATTGCTGGAATACCCGGGATTTTTAATCAGAAGGCTATCATCAAAATCGTCATAGTTATAATAAAGTTTGATCACATGCAGGTTATAGTAATTTCTGCGGTATGACAACTGAAGGAAGCTAAAACCTTTTGTCCGGACATAATTATCTTCATCCTTGTAAAAAACCCGTTTATTGTTTTCGGTATTGTACGCCACTTCATGATTCAGCTCTACACCGGCACCTACGCCAATCCCCAGTTTTTCTCTTTTATCGATGTAGGGTATGGTATAGAAAAAATCAAATTTCTGGTCATAACCAAATCGCAATCCGACATTCAGCTTTTCGCGGCGCCCCCGGAAATTATCCCAGACTACATTTATCCCGTAACTGACACGGCTCCAATCCCTGGCCTCAAGCCATGAGTTAAAGTTCCTTTCAGATAATTCAAAGATGGGTAAAGGCCAGATGTACCATCGTTCTATGAATTTCAAACGTACTGAGATACCGTTAGGATGTATCCGGGATGGCACTGTATCGAAAGTGACAAAGTTAAAAAGGGAGGTATTGAGAAGGTTCTCGTGGCTTTTCTTAACAATTTGAGCAAAATATTTTTTACAGACTGTATCATTGACAGAAAACATGAGTTCCCGGTAAATAATATGGTCCCTGGTAACTTTATTACCATTCAGGGTAATGCTGTCGATGATAAAGAAGTCATCTTCGCTATATGGAATATCACTGCAATCGAAAGGGATTTGGAATGTAGTATCCCTACGCGACTGCGAGGTAGCAAAAATGCTAATTAAAGAAAAAACAAGCAGCAAATAAATCCTCATAATACAAAATGCTTGATTATTGATTTATTTCCGGCAATGTATATCATTAATCACCAATATTCAAATAATTCATGAATGAATCGAACCTGTCGCCCAGGTCTTCAAACATCTCCTGCCGTTCTGAATAAGAAGCTTTAACCGTATAATTATAACGGTTAAATGTCTGTAAGATACTGTCAATATTCATTGTGCTGACTTTAACAGCCACTTCAAGTTTGGTGGAATCAGGATATGATGTGATAAAGACATTTAACACCTTCGCATCATTGGATTCAACGATGCCGGATATCTCAGAAAGCATATAATCATTTTGGCTCATTTCAAGAACAATGATACTCCCGGGGCTTTCAATTGAAAAGATCTTTGCAATGTTTTCCACCAAGCTGTTCAAGGTTATGGATCCCAGGTATTTCTCTTTTGCATCTACAACAGGAACCAGTGTGAGTTTATGATCTCCGATCAGCTTGATGATATCATAAATATACTGATGCTGAAAGACAAAAACCCGGGGCAGGGATAGTTTATGGTTGCCCAGTGCTTCTTCCGGATCATTAAGGTTATATACATCAAGTTCGGAGATCAGGCCAAGGAAATTACCACTGTTAACGATGGGCAAATGGTTCACCTTATACTCTTCCATCCATGCCAATGCATCAATTCCTTTGTCTGATGTTTTTAATGGGGTAATATGGTCTGTAATCAGTTCTTTTGCAATCATTTGGTTTTAATTAAGTAGTAAAATCATCTGAATGAATTATCCCCAGGTAATTTTGATACCGGGATTCAGAAATATCGCCATTTTCCACTGCTTCAATTACTGCACATCCGGGTTCATGCACATGTGTGCAATTATAATACTTACAAGCATGCATCAGAGCCCTCATTTCAGGATATCGTTCCGCAAGTGTTCCCTTTTCCAGATCATACAGCCCAAACTCCTTTATCCCCGGTGTATCAACAATAAAGCCTCCAAATGTCAAAGGTATCATTTCTGCAAAGGTTGTTGTATGGATGCCTTTTTTATGGGCTTCGGAAATAGGTTTCGTTTTCAGTTTCAATTCAGGTTGTACCGTATTGATCAAAGCAGATTTTCCGACACCCGAATGCCCGGAGAAAAGACTTATCCTGTCCTTCATCTGTGTAATGAGTTGATCAATATTATCGCCCCTGATCGCTGACACTTCCAAACAAGGATATCCGGCATTTTCATATATCCCCGACAGGGTTTTCAGCATGGCCAGCATTTCATCATTATAAATATCAATTTTATTGAATACCAAACTGGCAGGGATGTGATAAGCCTCTGCGGTAATCAGGAAACGATCAATGAAACCCGTGGAAGTTCGGGGCTCCGCCAGGGTAACGATAAGGAAAGCATGATCGATGTTAGCGGCAATGATTTGAGAAAGCTTTGATAATTTAGTGGCTTTCCGGATTATATAGTTGTACCTGGGGAAAATTTTTGAGATCAGGCCCGTATTGTCACCGGGTACCGGATCATACACCACCTTATCACCCACAGCAATCGGATTGGTAGTTTTAATACCTTTCATACGGAAAGATCCTTTTAGCTTGCACATAATCGTACTCCTGTCCGGAGTATACACTGTGTACCAGCTGCCCGTTGATTTGATCACAATGCCTTCCACAATTCAAAAATAGTCCTAATTCAATTACTGACAAAATGAAAATACCTATGGTTATCGTTTCCGGCTTAATTGATTTTATAGATCTTTCCGGGAAGATTACGGATGGCTCCTTTAAATTCCAGATTGAGTAATACGGAAGACAGCTGGCTGATACCCAATTGTACCAGGTTTGATATCTGATCAATAGTCAGGCTTCCATGCTGCTTAAGGATTTCAATAATAATGTTCTCTTCCGGTGCCAGGTCAAAGAGAATTTTTTGTTGCTTGGCTGTCGAACCTTTTCCAGCATCATCCCAGCCCATCAGGTACTTAATATCTGCAGCTGTTTGCACCAGTGCCGCTTTATTGGACTTGATCAGGTAATTGCATCCACTGGAATACTCATCAGACAGGCGTCCCGGCACTGCAAATACATCCCTGTCGTATGAGTTCGCAATATCTGCAGTAATTAATGCTCCTCCTTTTTCAGCAGACTCGATAACAAGCACTGCGTCAGACATTCCGGCCACTATTCTGTTCCGTTTAGGAAAATTCTCCCGATCAGGATTGGTGTTGCTAAAAAATTCTGTCAATAATCCTCCCTGATTTATCATTTTGCCGGCCATTTCCCTGTTTTGGGCCGGATAAATGATATCAAGCCCATGTGCCAATACCCCAATACTGTCCAATTCACAATCCAAAGATGCACGATGGGCAACACTGTCAATACCATAGGCCAATCCACTCACAATAGTCAGTCCAGGCTCCGCCAGGTGCTCAATAAACGCTTTACAGGATGCCTTTCCATGGTCAGTTGGTCTTCTGGTCCCCACCACGGCCAGTATTTTATTCGCATTTAAACAAGCATTGCCCTTATAAAAAAGCATTAGTGGTCCATCAAGACATTGTTTCAGGCGTCCGGGGTAAGCATCATCGAGAAAAAACAAGGGTGTGATCTTATTTTGCTCTATGAATTGAATTTCCTGATCCACCCTGTCCATCGTACTTTTTTGTTTTAAGGATTGGACCAGGGATCTACCAATTCCGGGGATTTTCATTAAGTTCCTTTTCTTTTCACTAAAGATGGCTTCAACCCCGCCGCAGTAAGCTACTAATTTCTTACCATTGACGCTGCCAATTTTTGGCACCAGCATCAAAGCAATTTTATATCTTAATGCATCCATAATATTACATGATTGTTTATTAATTTTATCCCCCGAGAATTGATTTGTACCCATTTTTTTTTTGAAAAAAAATAAAAAAATATTGATTTGCCCTTTGGACTGGGGTTTGGGACATGCCTCCCGGTGCATCCCGCTCATTACCGCATTAAGGGAAAAAGGAATTGAGGTGGTCATTGGTGCGGATCAGCGTCCATTGGCTCTGTTAAGGGCTGTGTTCCCGGAATTGGAATATATCAGGCTCCCGGGATACACTATCCGGTATCCTGGGAAAGGCAGTATGGAGTGGAGGATCCTTCGTTCACTTCCGGGAATCTTATCCGGTATCCGAAAAGAACATCGTTTGTTGACTGAACTTGTTCAGGTACATCAATTTGATGCCATTATATCCGACAACAGGTTGGGGCTTTGGCACAAACAGGTGCCATGCATTTACATGACCCACCAGGTCATGGTTAAAGTTCCGGGAGCACTGTCATTTCTTGAACCCGTTTTGTACAGTATCCACAAAAATATGATGAAGAAGTATTCCGCATGTTGGATACCTGATTATCCCGGGGAAAATAATTTATCAGGAGATTTGGGACATAAATTCAAAGCACCGCTTAAAACATTTTTTATCGGACCCTTATCACGGTTTGCCGGCCCCGATGGCACTTCCGAAGGAGATCATGACAATTACAAGTCTGATATCCTGGCCATCATATCGGGACCTGAACCGCAACGGACAATACTTGAACAGCTGATTCTAAGCCAATTAAAGGGTTCAGAATTAAAAGCAACAGTTCTTCTCGGACTGCCCGAAAAACAGATCGCTTATCAGCTTGATGATCACATCCGGGTATTTTCAAACCTGGATACTCCAACATTCAGAAAATATATCCTGGGCGCACAGCATATCATCTGCCGTCCCGGTTATTCTGGCATTATGGATCTATTTGCATTAGGACGAAAAGCCATCCTGATCCCAACTCCCGGCCAGACTGAACAAGAATATTTAGCAGCCCATCTTTCCAGATATCAATTTGTCTGTAAAAAGCAAGATCATTTTCTGTTGAGAGATGCCATACTGGAGAATTCAGAAAAGACATGGCACAATAGTATTGATGATGATGTCTTATTGGATCAGGCCCTGGTTCAATTAATTGACAATATTTGAGGATTGGCTACAATTAAGTTTTAATTTTGTGAATTATAAATCATTCACTTATGCTGAATTATATCACATGGAACCCTGACCCGGAATTGATCCGGATTGGTAGTTTTGCCATACGCTGGTATGGATTGTTATTCGCTTCAGGCTTTATTTTTGGCTATTTCATCATGTTGCGCATCTTCAAAAATGAAAACAAAACCAGTAAATTACTGGATCAGCTTGCCACATATATGGTCATTGCCACGGTAATTGGTGCCAGGTTAGGGCACTGTTTGTTCTACGAACCAGAATATTACCTCGACAACCCTCTGGAGATACTGATGATCTGGAAAGGCGGCCTGGCCAGCCATGGAGCGGCAATAGCTATCGCATTTGCCTTGTATTTCTTCTCCAAAAAGAACAAGTTGCCGGTGATCTGGGTATTCGATCGTATTGCCATTGTAGTGGCCCTTGCAGGATTCTTCATCAGGATCGGAAACTTAATGAATTCAGAGATCTATGGCAAAGCATCCGACCTTCCATGGGCATTCATTTATGCCCAGGATGACTTAATCCCCAGGCATCCAACACAGATATATGAAGCCTTGTCCTATTTGCTAATCTTTATTTTTCTTTACACTTTCTATTGGAAAAAGAAGGGGAATCCAAAACCGGGCTTTCTGCTTGGCATGTTTATGATCCTGGTTTTTACCGCAAGGTTCCTGATTGAATTTTTAAAAGTGCCCCAGGTCTCATTTGAGCAGGAGATGTTCCTGAATATGGGACAACTGCTGAGTATCCCATTTGTTTTGATTGGATTGATCGCGGTATTCCGGCCGGTAAAAAAGACCGAAAAAAAAGAAGCGCCTGCACAATGATCAAGCGCTCCGTATAATTTTACAATAATCTTATTTATAGAATTCCAACTGTTGGTACAGGGTTGAATCAATGGCATTACCAAGTTCTGTTTGTCCGTTCTCTTTGGCAATCTGGCCCAGGCGCTGAACAACGCCAAATGCCTGCTGTACCTGCTCCTTATAGTATGTATCGGTAAATGCTGCATCCAGTGAAAAATAATATCTCAAATCATCCGAATAAAGATCAAACATTCTTTGTACGACTTCATTGCCTTTTTCAGTTGCACCTGCCCGGTAATACACCTCTGCAAATGGAAGCATCAGCAAATCATAATGGAATTTTTCAGGTGGAAATACCTCCTGGCTTTTATCCAGAACAGCTATTGCAGAATCCGATTTACCCTCATTCAACAATGCCTGTGCCAACCTGAGAAAGTTCTGTTTCGGCATCCTGGAATTCCTGTAGGTTTCCCTGTCGATAATAACAGAGGGATCACCCAGGTTGCCCCAATCGCATTTGTTCATCAGAATATCATAGGAAATATCAGAAGCAACACCGCCGATACCTGAAATATACTCTTTGGCCCTGACAGGCATAAACCGGTACACAAAGCCCTCCATATGACAATACTTATCCACATTAAATATTTTGCTCATTGATGAAGGATTTGCAAAATAGATGGGCCTGCTCCAGTTGCTTGTTGCGAGGAAATCAAGAAACATCAGGTCATTCTTGTACAGTGCGTTTTGCCTGATCGTCCATTTGATCTCCGGAACGATCTGTGCAGCCAATTCCGGTGGTACGATTCCATTATTAACAACTGTTGCAGAATCAATGGTAAGTTTGAGTTTCTTTGTTGGTATATAGTTGATCTTCTCCCCCGTTTGCAAGGGTAATTTACTGCGATCACTGTCATCCGCAATGAAATCAATAATCTCTTTAACCTCAACATAGTCGTCGAGATTACGATTATAATATGGTATATACTGGTTAACACCTTTGTTGTACTGTTTCGGTGTAAGAGTGAAAGGCAAAGGCTCAGAATCATAGATCTTGGTTCCCAACTGATGGATGTACCAATAGCCTGAGGACAGCATATAATTAACAACCCTCACATCTGTCCTGACACCTTCAACTTCCTGGGCATACCACAGGGGGAAAGTATCGTTATCTCCATTGGTAATCAGTATGGAGTTTGGTGCACAGGAGTTCAGGTAGTTCTTTGCAAAATCAAGTGCAGCATATTTGCCTGAACGGTTATGGTCATCCCAACCATCTTTAGCCATGATTCCCGGGACAAGTATAAGGCATACCATGGTAACGGCAATAGCGACCACTTTGGGATTCTTAATTCTTTTAATGATAGTATTGTAGATGGACAATACTCCAATGCCAATCCATATTGCAAAAGCATAAAATGACCCGGCAAAAGCATAATCCCTTTCCCTGGGTTGATAGGGATATTGGTTCAGGTAGATGATGATGGCTATACCGGTCATAAAAAACAGCAGTGCTACAACCAATGTATCCTTTTTGTTGGTGTTCATATGATAAAACAATCCAACCAGGCCAAGGATCAAAGGCAGGAGATAAAACTTGTTATGGGCGGGATTTGTCCTGCTTTCCGGCAAATCACTCTGATCACCAAGGCGCATATTATCTATAAAACCAATACCACTGATCCAGTTTCCATGTTCAGGCTCACCCTGGCTTTCAATGTTATTCTGCCGGCCGGCAAAATTCCACATGAAATACCGGAAATACATATGTCCGATTTGATAGGAAAAGAAATAATTCAGGTTGTCACCAAAACTTGGTTTTTTCACTATTTCATTTGAGCCATCGGCCTTGGTGATTCTAATCGGAATTCCATCACCCATGTATCGCTTATAAACCCTTGGATGCTCTGGTTTCTGTTTGCTCCACATTCTTGGGAATATGGTTGTAAATCTCGGGTCATAAACCGGAATTGTGTTTTTCCTGTCATCGGTAATCACATACTTTCCTTTTTCCTTATCCTTGACATATATCGGCGATCCATCCTTGTATTCAACCATAGGTGCATTGAAGTACTGACCATGCATCAGCGGCCAATCTCCATATTGTTCCCTGTTCAGGTATGACAGCAGCGAAATGGCATCTTCAGGACTATTCTCATCAATTGGAGTATTCGCATTTGAGCGAATGATCAGCATAAAAAAGGAGGAATAACCTATCAGGATAAAAACAAAAGCAAGAATAGCTGTGTTAAATATCACTTTTTGCTTTTTTCGTGTATAACGCAATCCCCAGACAATCAGGCTGATCAGTAAGATAAAATAAATAATGGTTCCGGTATTAAAAGGCAATCCGATTGTATTGACAAAGAACAGTTCAAATCTACTTGACAATTGAACAATGCCTGGAATAATAATATACATGATAACCGCCAATACCAGGAATGAAACAATGGCTGTCAAAACCATCCCTTTGGGTGTGGGCTTGTACTTTTTAAAGTAATACAC
>JAUXCL010000098.1 GCA_030618905.1 Bacteroidales bacterium
GTGCCCTTCGGCGGAGTTTATACTGAGCAACGTCGAAGTGCTCAGGATGACAATATTAGTGGTTAGTGGGGATTCTAATGTTTTACGGTCTTAAACGCTCTTCCGAGGTTTTCTACAATATCTCCGGCAATCATTGATTCGATTCCGGTTTTTCTGGCTGCATGATCACCGGCAACCCCATGCAAATAAACGCCCATAACGGCGGATTCTTTGGGACTGTAGCCCTGAGCCATCAGCCCAAGGATAATACCGGTCAGCACATCTCCACTACCGGCAACAGCCATGCCGGGATTTCCAGTGGTATTAAAGTAGCAGGTACCATCCGGACAGGAAATAGAGGTATTGGCACCCTTCAGGACAACATAGACACTATGCTTGATTGAGAATGCTCTTTGAAGCTCAATACGTTCATAATCATCATTCACTTTCTCAGAGATCCTTTCAAACTCCCTTGGATGTGGTGTAAAAATGCTGTGCCTGGGAACGAAAGATATCCATGTTCTGTTTTCTCCCAGAATATTGATGGCATCAGCATCGAAAAGAATCGGAGCCCCGGCATTCTGTATTAAAATTTTTAAGGCCTTTGCTGTTTCATCCGATGTTCCAATCCCCGGTCCCACGCCGACAGCATTAAAGGGCAGGAGATCGGGTTGTTCTGAGAAGAATTCATCTGATGGATCAATACTGACCATGGCTTCAGGAATTGTTGTTTGAAGGATCTCATAGCCTTTTCCGGGAATATGTGTGGTTAGCAAGCCCACTCCACTTCTCAGGCAGGCCCTGGAAGCCAATACCGAAGCTCCCATCTTGCCATATCCTCCAGCTATCAGCAGGGCATGTCCATAAGTTCCTTTATGTGAGAATTTTGTTCTTTTGATCAGAGATTTTAAGATATCAGTTCTTGTAAGCAGGAAATTCTTAACATCTACAGATTCAATGAAATCCGGATGCAGGCCGATGGGCAGAATTTCCCATATGCCAACGTATTGCTCATTTTCAGGGAACAGGAATGCATATTTGGGAAATTGAAACGAAAGGGTATAATTTGCTTCGATAATAGCTCCGCCAAGATTACTGCTGCTGGTATCAGTATACATTCCCGTTGGGATATCGACAGCAATTAAAGTTGCCTTGCTGGCATTAAGATGCTTGATGACTTTTGCAACAAAACCTTTTACAGGCCTCGACAGCCCGGAGCCAAAAATGGCATCCACCAGCAGATCATGTTTATCTATTTCAGGAAACTGATCGCCTTCATGCAGATCAGTAAGCTGTACATCCGGGAATCTTTCCAATCGCTCTAAATTGATCCTGAAATCATCTGACATCTTTTCGCTATACCTGATGACATATATCTGCACGCGAACATTTTGTCGTGCCAGAAGCCTTCCAATGGCCAGTCCATCACCTCCATTATTACCCAGCCCGGCAAAGATCTTTACTACCTGGCCCCGCCTCAGATACCGGTAGATCCAGTTGAAACATTCACGGGCTGCACGCTCCATCAATTCAATGGAATCGATTGGTTCATGCTTGATGGTATATGCATCAGCTTCCCTGACTTTATCAATAGGTAAAATTTTCATGATCCTGTAATTGGTTCCTACAAATTTAATATTTAATTGATTCCTGCTTTCAATCCGGGCAGATAAGCTATTTTTGCACCCTAATATAAAGATTATGGCTGCCAGAAAGAAAAAAAAGTTACCCCTGCTTGAAGAAATTGAAATTATCGATGCCGGGTCGGAAGGTAAGGCCGTGGCCCGAAAAGATAATATGGTTGTTTTCGTTCCATTTGCCGCTCCCGGAGATATCTGCGACGTGCAGGTGACCCGGAAAAGAAAATCCTATTATGAAGGCCGGGTGCTTGCTTATCATAAAAAGTCTGAGATCAGAACAGCACCGCAATGTCAGCATTTTGGACTATGCGGAGGATGTAAATGGCAGCATATCCAATATCAAAAACAACTCGAATTCAAGCAAAAACAGGTCACAGACAACTTCACCCGGATTGGCAAATTAGAGATCCCGGAAATATATCCTATCATTGCTTCGGAAGAACAGTACTATTACAGGAATAAGCTTGAGTTCACGTTTTCTAACCGCAAATGGCTTACCGACAACAATGTTGACCGAAATGATGAAGACAGGATGAAAGGATTGGGATTTCATCTTCCCGGGATGTTCGACAAAATTCTTGATATTGAAGAATGCCTTCTGCAGGATAAGCTTTCAAATAAGATCAGGAATGCGATCAGGGACTACACCATTAAACAAGGATATTCTTATTATGATGTCTACAGTTGGGAAGGGATCATGCGCAATATCATATTCAGGAATACCACATTGAATGAATGGATGGTTATCGTGGTTTTTAATGAAGATAATCAGCCCCTGATACTTGAGCTCCTGTATTTTATTAAGGAGACATTTCCTGAAATCACCTCTCTCATGTATGTCATAAACAAGAAGAGAAATCCGGATATTTCTGATCTGGAGATCAGGTGGTTTGCCGGACAGGAATTCATCCTTGAGGAAATGGAAGACTTAAAATTCAAAATCGGGCCCAAATCATTTTTCCAGACCAACTCACATCAGGCATTAAAACTATACCAGGTTGCAAGGGAGTTCGCCGACTTCAAGGGGCATGAAAATGTTTACGACCTGTACACCGGTACAGGAACAATAGCCAATTTTATAGCCAGAAATGTAAGCAAGGTTAGCGGAATTGAATATGTGGCCGATGCCATCAAAGATGCCAGGGAGAATTCAAAAATCAATGACATAGAGAATACTTCTTTCTTTGCAGGTGATATCATTGATGTGCTTCATGATGACTTTGTTAAGGAGAATGGTATGCCCGATGTAATCATCACAGACCCTCCCCGGGCAGGAATGCATGAGAAAGCCATTAAAAAAATGATGGAATTGACCCCTGATAAGATCGTTTATATTAGCTGTAATCCAGCTACCCAGGCCAGAGACATTGCCTTAATGACGGATAAATACACCCTCCGGAAAATACAAACAGTAGATATGTTTCCACAGACCCAGCATGTGGAGAATGTTGCTCTTTTAGTGATTAGGTGATTAAGTGATTGAGTGATTACGTAATACATAACACCTAAATACTTAATACTCAATACTTAATACTTAATACTCGATACGTAATACCGATTTCGTTAGATTCCCGAAACTTCCGTTTGAATAAGGGATACGATTTCATCAATATCAAGGTCTTCGCCTTTGACCGTTAATTTTGCCTGCCGGTAGATGGGCTCCCGGAATTCCATGAGCTTATTGATAAAGACTTCCATCTCATCTTCCTTGAGTCCCGGTAACACAGGCCTTCTTCTTCTGGAGCGGAGCAACCTGTGCTTTAATGAATGTTCATGCATCCTGATATAAAGGGTCAGCCCATTTTCATTCATGATATCCATGTTATCATAAAAGCAGGGTGTGCCACCGCCTGTCGAAAGGATCAAATCATCATGCTCAGTTATGGTTTGTTTCAGTATCTGGTGTTCAAATTCCCTGAATTTGTCTTCACCAAAACGATCAAAGAAATTGGCAATGCTAAAATGGAATTTGTCTTCAAACAGTTCATCCAGGTCGATGAACTTGTACTTGAGCTTCTTTGCAAGTCTCCTGCCAATGGTCGTTTTTCCGGCACCCATAAATCCCACGATAAATAAACGCATGACAGTATCGCTTTTTACTTAGTTGTTTATGATTTTCTTTGCACTGCTTTTAAAGCAGCATCAACGATGTCTGGGGTATCCAGCTTATATTGTACCAGTAACTCTTCAGGAAGTCCGCTTTGACCAAACATATCCATTACAGCGATCATCTCCACCGGGGCAGGGAATTTCCTGACCAGTAATTGTGCAATACTGTCGCCCAGTCCATTATTAACCTCATGTTCTTCAGCAGTTACAGCACAGCCTGTTTTAAATACTGATTCCAGGATCTTTTGATCATCAAGTGGCTTGATGGTATGAATATTAATTATTTCAGCGTCAATATTTTTCTCCGCCAGGATTTTGGCGGCCTGGATGGCTTTCCACACCATATGCCCTGTAGCAAAAATGGAAACATCAGTACCTTCTTTTAATGTCAATGCCTTTCCAATATCAAATGGCATATCTTCCGGTATAAAATTGGGCATTTTAGGCCTTCCAAAGCGAAGGTAAACAGGTCCTGTATGTTCGGCAATGGCCAATGTGGCAGCCCTGGTCTGGTTGTAATCGCAGGGATTGATCACTGTCATATTGGGTAAGCCTTTCATCAGGCCAATATCCTCCAGGATCTGATGGGAAGCGCCATCCTCTCCGAGCGTCAGTCCGGCATGTGAAGCGCAAATTTTGACATTCTTATTTGAATAAGCAATAGATTGCCGGATCTGATCATATACCCTTCCGGTTGAAAAGTTCGCGAAAGTACCTGTAAACGGAATTTTTCCACCAATGGTCAATCCGGCAGCAATACCCATCATATTTGCTTCCGCGATACCAACCTGGTAAAACCTGTCGGGAAAGGCACTGGCAAACTTACCCATCTTCAAGGATCCGGTCAGGTCGGCACACAGGGCGACCACGTTTTCATTTTTTTGACCGAGTTCCATCAGGGCTGCCCCGAATCCTGATCTCGTATCTTTGTAATCTTGAATGTTAAAAGCTCTCATTACAACTTCCATACTAATTATAAATTTTAACATTAGTGGTTCTTCCGGAATAAACCCTGAAGGATTCTTCCATGGTATATATAGACCTGTCTGAATATTTCGCGCGGAAAATAACCCTGTACTTTCCTGGCTGTAAAATTATTGTCTCCTGTTGTGTGGTCTTTTCCCTGAAATTATACACCCATTCCATCCTATCCCCTTTTTCGACATACAGGCTCCCATAACCCATGGTTGATTTATGGATAACGGCAATTCCCGGTACAGGAATTTCAACAGTGGTGGTTGAACTTTGTAGAATATCCACATCGGAAATATATATCCTGGGTAAGCATAACACCTCGAGATCATATAAACCTGTCAAATATTTTTCCGTATGTCCGAACATCTGGACATTCACCGTCTCCATGCTGCCATTTTTCCTGATGATACACTGCAGGCTTCTTGGTGAGCTGGCATATCCATCTATTTTCAACCTGAGATGTCCCTGGGGAGCACTCACAGGTATAGTGGTATGTTTGCCGGGTTCCAGTCTGACACTGTCTATCTTTACAGGAGGCAATGTATGTACGACAACATCATAGGTAATTAGCTGGTCGATGACAAGGGTATCGGGTAAGCCCCTGTTGTTCATGGTATGGATGTAATTGTACTTGACCAGTCCTGAGAAATTGTCATAAAAAGTCATGTTTACATTGGTCTCGGTAGGCTTGCCATAGGAATCAAGCAGGTTGACCTGGGCTGTGGTTGAATTCAATGCCTGGGAGATCACAACATTCAAAGCTTTGCTGAACTGTTTCTCACTGGAGGCTTCGAAATATGTCCCCACGCAATCAAATGCATCCCTAAAATTCCTGCCAATACCGATGACGAATGGTTTGAGAATGATGCCCTGCTTTTGTAATTCCTTCGATACTTCGCAGGGGTCTCCGCCACATTCTTCAATGCCATCTGTGATCAGGATGATAATATTACGACAATTGTCACAAGGAGGGAAATCATGTCCCGCTTTTTGCAGTGAATATGCAATGGGTGTAGTTCCTTTGGGAGTAAGGCTATTCAGTCGATGTTTGATCATTTCAAAATTATTCTTTCCGAAAGGCACCTCAAGCCTGGTATCTTCACAGTCCTGCGGGGGGTAATGCTTCTGGTGCCCGTAAACACGGAGTGCCAGTTCAAGGTTTTCATAGCTCTTGAGGCTATCCAGTACTTTGGACATGATCTTCTGGGCAATATTGATCTTTATATCACTCTGCCAGCGTCCATACATACTCTGGGAGGCATCAAACACGAAAAGAATACGGGTAATGGTCTTATCTGGTCTTTTTGATGACTCCCTGACCTGGGCAAACATTGTCAGCGGAAGGAAGAAAAGAAATACTAAAAGAATGTATGTTACTTTCTTTTTAAACATCGAGTAGTTAGGAGTATTTAATAATCACCTAAAGTTTCTTCAAGCTGGGTAAGGGCAATCTCGGCCTGCTCATCATTGGGTGCTACACCATGCCAGTGATGGGTACCCATCATAAAATCAACCCCATATCCCATTTCCGTATGCATTAATATGAGCGAAGGAACTCCTTTACCTGATTCATTTTTAACACGCTTAAAGGTATCTAAAATATCCTGCATATCATTGCCCTGCATTTCAAATACCTGCCAATCGAAGGATTCCCATTTTGCCCTCAAATCACCCATGCTTATCACATCATCCAGGGAGCCATCAATCTGCTTCTGATTATAATCTACAGTAGCGATAAGGTTATCGACTTTTTTGGCAGCTGCAAACAGGGCAGCCTCCCATACCTGGCCTTCCTGCAGTTCACCATCTCCGAGCAGCACATAAACCAGGCCTTCATCTTCATTCAGCCTTTTTGCCAATGCTGCACCGATAGCAACTGACAGGCCCTGTCCCAAGGAACCGGTGGCCACACGGATACCCTGGAGCTTCTCATTGGTTGAAGGATGTCCTTGCAAGCGTGTATTGAGCTTGCGAAAGCTTGACAATTCGTCAATATTGAAATATCCCGACCTGGCAAGAACACTGTATAAACCTGGCGAGATATGTCCGTTGGAAAGGATAAAAATATCTTCGTTGATTCCATTCATATTGAATTGCTGAGGATTGTGCTTCAACACATCAAAATACAGGGCAACAAAAAAATCAGCACAACCCAAAGAACCACCGGGATGCCCTGATTTCGCACCATGCACCATTCTGATTATATCCCTTCTGACCTGACTCGCAATACCTTCCAGCTCTTCAACATTATACATTGTCATTTTTCATTCAAAAATACTCGAATTCTAATGATTAACGGATAATTGTTAATAAAATTGAATAATATTTTGACTCATGACCGGTGACGCGTGACGCGTGACCAGAAAAATGTATTTTTACACCTTGAATTAAATTTTTGGATGAAACATCATACTCGCCTCATTTTCATTTTATACATTTTTCAGATTCTTTCATTAACTGCGGTCGGGCAGCAGGATGATTCAGGACAGGGGGCAATGGAGCATTGGGTGGATTCTGTATTTAATAGTTTATCGCCGCAGGAGCGCATTGCCCAGCTGCTTGTTGTCAGGGCAAATGATCCTAGAAAAGGATACAGGGATGAAGTCACCCGCTACATCAAAAAATACAATATTGGCGGGCTTACTTTCTTCCGGGGAGATGCCATAAAACAAGCCCTGGTCACCAATAAATGGCAGGACCTGGCCAAAACACCCTTGTTTATCTCCATCGATGCGGAATGGGGCCTGGGCATGCGGGTAAATGATGCCATCTCCTTCCCATTTCAAATGACGCTGGGTGCCATCAGCGATAATGCATTGATATACGAAATGGGCCGGGCCGTGGCAATGCAATGCCGGCGGATGGGTATACATATCAACTTCGCTCCTGTGGCCGACATCAACTCCAATCCGGCGAACCCCATCATCGGGATGCGCTCATTTGGTGAAGATAAGCAGCAGGTTAGCGAAAAAGCCATCGCCTATATGAAAGGGATGGAAGAGCAGAGAATTATTGCTACCGGCAAGCACTTTCCTGGCCATGGTGACACCGATACCGATTCCCACCAAACATTACCCATTATCAAGCACGACAAATCCAGGCTCGACTCTGTCGAATTATACCCTTTCCGGAAATTAATTGATGCCGGTATCAGTGGTATCATGATAGCCCATCTCTACATTCCTGAATTGGAGAAGAAACCCGAACTGGCTTCTACCCTCTCTCCGAATATCGTTAATAAGCTACTCAGAAAGCAACTTGGGTTTGATGGCTTGATTATTACTGACGCACTTGACATGCAGGGCGTTACGAAATACCACAAAGCAGGTGAGATTGAACTGAAAGCTTTAAAAGCCGGCAACGATATTCTTTTACTTCCGGAAGATGTTCCGGCAGCCATCAGGGCAATCCGTAAAGCCATCTCCCAAAAGAAAATCAAACAATCACTGGTTGATGAAAGATGTAAAAAGATCCTGCGTTTTAAGTACCAGGCCGGTTTGGACCTGGAACAGTTCATTGATACAACATCCCTGGTAAAGGATCTGAATGCCCCATATTATCAGTCATTAAACAGGAAACTATACCAGGCTTCCCTGACCCTGATCAAAAA
>JAUXCL010000118.1 GCA_030618905.1 Bacteroidales bacterium
AAATGTGCAAAGCATGCCTGAACATGATATATTGAAAATGGTGGTATTGAACAGGTACAGGGAGGCCAGTCCGGCTATTGGGTTTGTCAATGGTTTTGGGCTAAAACAGGGTGCCATCGCTTCCTCTATTGCACATGACAGTCATAATATTATCGCTACAGGCACCTCAGACGATTTGATTGCACGGGCGATCAATTTGCTGGTGGACAGCAAGGGTGGAGTGGCCCTTAGCGATGGAGAAGAAGATATGCATATTCCTTTGCCATTGGCAGGTTTGATGGCTCAGGATGACGGTTATAAAGTGGCTTCCATGTACGAAAGTATTGATCATAGAGCAAAACAACTTGGGTCAACACTCAGGGCCCCATTCATGACCCTTTCCTTCATGGCACTTCTGGTCATTCCTGAACTTAAATTAAGCGATGAAGGACTCTTTGATGGCAAGAAATTTGCTTTTACCCCCCTATTTATCAGTTAATTCAAAATATTTATATATTTATTTGTCTTTAATATCAATTTTTTTCTATTTTTGCAAAAAAGCACGTCATGGGAAAAATAAAACTAGACATTGTAAAGCTTGAAGCAGCAGCAAGCAAATTAAGGGCAATTGCTCATCCGATGAGAATTGCTATCATCGATTTGTTAAATGATGATAATAAATTAAGTGTTACTGAAATATATACAACACTGAATATTGAACAGGCTTCTGCCTCACATCATCTGAATATCCTGAAAAATAAGGGTGTTTTGATGTCTCAGCGGGATGGAAAAAAGATTTATTATTTCCTGAAAAGCGCAACCCTGAAAGAAATTATCGATTGCATCAACAGATGCAATGAAGAGTAAGACCTACTCTCCTATATCCCATTCCTCTTCGAGTTCCCAGTTGGGCCTCACATCAATAATATTTCCGAAATAATATACCTTTTCAGGTTGTCTCATCTGATGATAGACACCCGTATCCCATCGACCATTCCTGTTGATATCACGGATAGCTTTTAACTTATAGGGCTCCGGGTTGAGTAATTCAAAAGCCTGCATACCTGATTCGTGCATGATCCTCTCTTTAATAACCCTTTCTTTCTCATCCATCAATTGAATAATATAGGGTAAACTGTCATCAGGTAAGGTAATGCTGACAAAGACCGCACCATAATCCTCTAAGGACTTGGTGGTAAAGGAAAAGGTTACAGAATCATTTTGACGGCCAATGATATCCCTTAGGATCGAATCCGGGAAGGAAATTGCATAATTCGTTTTTTCCTTCCAGCTATAATCAATTCTTGCCGTTCTCCGGGTAATTGTATCCTCAAACTTCACATCAACCAGGATTGTGTCCTTGGGTGTAAAAAGCCTTACTGCACTGAAATCCCAAGCTTCTAACGGATAAGTAAAGAACAATTTAACAGGCCCGGGAAAGTTTAATTCCCCCCCCTTGATATTGTTTTTAAATTTCAGGACCTCCGGCAATTCTTCTTCTTTCTTTTGCTTGAATAAGCCTTTGCGTTCATCCTTTCTCAATGGAAGTTCAACTGTGTCAAGGACCAGTGTATCATCCATAACTTGAAATAATACCGAATCATAATCCACCCTCAACAACCAGCGCTGTAAAGTGTCCATTGACATATTCCATTCATCCAGTTTCCAAGCTTCCTCAAGATCCTGATTCACCGGTTCAATTAGCGGTGCTGAAGTTGGATACCTGAAGATGAAGGTCAATAACTGCTCCTTTGTCAATTCAGCATCAATAAGCCGCTGAGTGGAATCTATTTCATTGAATATCATCAGATGGTAATACGGTAATTCACTTTTTGCATCCAAGCCTGTAAGTAATGAATCAGATTCCAATGCTTCACCTGGCATCAATGCCTGATCAAGCGTGTCAGCCAGCGTATCAGCTTCAAATAATGTTTCCGGATAGGTAGGAATAATCAAAGAATCCCAAAATGCTATGTGCTCATTGGGCAGGTCGAAAAGATAATTACTGTTGACATCCTTCAGTGCAAAGAGCTTGTACTTCCCCTGTTTCAGGCTGATCAGGGCAAACTTGCCATCATCATAGGTTTTAGAAACATATACAGGCCGGATCAGATAAGGCGCGGAGTCCAGGGGGACAGTATCATAATGATCATTGTACAGCATGACAAGTACATCAGGTTCCAGTTTCCTGCTAAAAGCATTCCTTACTTCCCCGAGGAGCACCAGGGAATCAACCCTGTCACCGGTCGAGAACACAAATGAATAATTGTCGAGCGGGTTATTCGCGGTGATGTCCACAATTGACTTACCAAAGAAGATATTGTAGGTAGTGCTATCCAGCAATTCTTCCTGGAATTCGATGATTACCGATTTCCCGCGGACCGTAAATTCAGGCATCTCATACTGAGGTGGTGAGATGAAAACCTGATTGATGACATCGTTCAGCTTTATAAACTCATCAAAATATAACTGGATTTTATCACCTTTGAAATTGCTCGAATAATTGCCCGGCTCAGTCTTCATAACGATGGGTGGATAGATGTCCTCCGGGCCACCCGCCGGTGGTCGGGGATTAGCACAATGATAGCTGAGGAATGCGATGATGGCCAGAAAAAGGAAAGAAAAGCTAATATTTATTAATCTGTTGATCATTGAAAGCAAAGAATTTATGTGATGGCTTTAACATACAATTGGTAATAGCTGTCAAATAGTGCTTTTGAGCGATCATGCAAGTCTTCTTGTTCATAACGTTCTGTCAGCTTCATGATTTCCCTGACCATGGCCAGATATTGTTGCCTATACCTGTCAATCTGCTCTCCTTTGTCGCCGCTGAACCGGAAAAAATATTGCAGGTTTTGCTCAACATAGGTAAAGAGCCTTTCTGTGATTGCATTAGCCTTATCGGTAGCCCCCGTCGCATAATAAGCATCTGCAATGGGGATCATGAAATAATCATAAGATACAACCTGGTCGGAGATCATTTCAACAATCCTGTCACAAACCTGAATGGCAGAATCCTGCTTTCCTTCCAGTATCAATGCTTGTGCTAACCTGCCATAATTATTTCTCAGGTTCATGGATGACCTGTAACTGTCTTCACTTACAAATATCCTGGGATCAGCCATTCCGATTGCGAACTTGTTCATCAGGTTGTCATACATAACATCAGTATTGACACTTGCGATCTGGTCATCAGGAGACTCAGCCTTAACCGGTATCAGGCGATACGCCATACCTTCCTGTGTAAAATGACTTTGCAGGCCCACATAGGCATCATCACCGGTAGTGATCGAAAAATAAATGGGTCTGTTCCACTGATTGTGGGCCAGGATATCAAAGAGGATAAGGTGATTTTTTTGGATCCCTAAATTGCTGACGTTCCATTCCACAGGTTTAATTTTATCGGCCAGATGAGCGGGAACTGTTCCGTTTTCCACCACCAGGGCTGAATCTACAGGGATCCTGAATTTTTTACTGGGAAAGAAATCATATTCTACTCCACCCGTTTTCAGTTTGAACTTTTTTTCATCCTTTCGAATGATATTGAATAAAACCGGTAAATCAAGATAATCCTTGATGTTATCCTGCTCAATAAAGTAGACTATATCCCGTGTTCCGGTCTTGTACTGGTCCCAGGTCAGGCTGATGGGCAATGGTTCTGATTCATAAGCTTTGCGTTTCATCTGGTCAATATACCAGTCCGCATTGAGCAGGCTCAGGTTACAAACCCTGACATCAGTCCGGACACCTTCTACCTCCTGTGCATACCATAATGGAAAGGTGTCATTATCTCCATTGGTAAACAGGATCGCGTTGGGTGCACAGGATTGAAGATAATTCTTGGCCATCTCAACGGCATGGTACCTCCCTGAGCGATCATGATCATCCCATCCTTCATATGCCATATTAAGCGGGACGGTTATGAAACAGGCGGTGATGGCAAGTAGACCTGCCAAGTTTGACTTCAAAAGCCTGCCCAACAGCTTCGCCACAGCAAGAACCCCCAGGCCAATCCATATCGCATAAGCATAAAATGAAGCAGCATAGGCATAATCCCGCTCCCTGGGTTGCCAGGCATGTTGATTAAGGTACACCACAATGGCAAT
This sequence comes from Bacteroidales bacterium, assembly GCA_030618905.1. Classification (GTDB taxonomy): domain Bacteria; phylum Bacteroidota; class Bacteroidia; order Bacteroidales; family B18-G4; genus JAUWGC01. The sequence goes on from JAUXCL010000118.1 coordinate 4,086, forward strand.
ACCTGTCATGATGAATAACAGCATCACGACCCACCAATCCTTCCGCCTTTTCTTGTATTGATAGAACATCCCTGCCAGGCCCAGGATCAGGGGCAAGAAATAGAAAGCGTTACGGGCTTTGCTGTGTACGTTCTCAGGCAAATTGTCCTGTGGTCCTAATCGCCATTCATCAATAAAATTAATGCCACTGACCCAGTTACCATTAACTAAAGTGCCACGACCCTGGATCTCATTCTGCCGCCCTGCGAAATTCCACATGAAATACCTGAAATACATGTATCCCACCTGGTATTTGAAGAAGTACTTGAGATTTTGCCCAAAGCTGGGAATAATTTTATTCTCCGGATCATGTTTGATCCCTGACCAGTTCTTGTATTCATTAATATAACGGCTCTCCTGGTTATTCCACATCCTGGGAAATAATGTCGTATAGTTGGGATCATAAACCGGAACTGTCTTAACCCCATCGGTGATATTCACATATTTTCCTTCTGCCTTGTCACTGACATAAGTAGGGTTGACTTCCTGACGCTCTATGATCGGTGCGTTATAATACTGCCCGTAAAATATTGGCCAGTCACCATACTGCTCCCTGTTCAGGTAAGTCAGTAAACTGATGGCGTCCTTGGGTGTATTTTCATTGATCGGGGGATTGACATTGGAACGGATGATCAGCATAAGGAATGATGCATACCCGATTAGCATAAAAGCAAAGCTCAGTATGACAGTATTTTGTACCGCTCTTCTTTTCCTGAAATAATAAAAGAGCCCGTATGCCATGGCGATAAAAATAACCCTCAGCAGGAAGGATCCAAATGAACTGCTTTCAGATAAAAAGAGCAGAGCCAGGATACCAGCCAGAGCGTAAATGACCATTAATATGCGCTTGCCGGGCATCCTGGTGTATTTCAATCCCAGCACGACCAAGGCGATCAGTACAATTGCGAAAATTATGGTCCCGGTATGAAATGGCAGACCGAGAGTATTGACGAATAGCAATTCCGTTGCAGAAAATAATCCGACGGTTTGAGGGATGATGCCATACATCACCACGCCAAGCAAAACGAGTGAGACGCCCATCGTAGCCACAATACCCTTAAGGGTTACGGCAGGATATTTCTTGTAGAAATAAACGAAGGTGATGGCGGGAATGGCCAATAAATTCAACAGGTGTACCCCGATAGAAAGCCCAATAAGATAGGCGATCAGGATAATCCAACGGTCGGCATGGGGTTTGTCGGCAACCTGCTCCCATTTCAGGATGGCCCAGAAAACTATCGCGGTAAAAAAGGATGACATGGCATACACTTCCCCTTCAACAGCACTGAACCAGAAAGAATCAGTGAATGTAAAGGCCAATGCACCAACAACGCCACTTCCCAGGATAAGAATCGTCTGCTCTTTAGTAATTTCCTTACTTCCACCTACCAGTTTTTTGGCCAGCATGGTGATACTCCAGAACAAAAACAGGATGGTGAAGCTGGCAGACAGGGCCGACATAGTATTTATCATCCTTGCGACCAGCAGATTATCACCAAAAGCGAACAATGTAAAAAACCTGCCGATTATCTGAAACAGGGGTGCTCCCGGAGGGTGTCCGACTTGCAGTTTATAGGCTGTGGCTATATATTCACCGCAATCCCAGAAACTTGCTGTAGGTTCAGAGGTGATAATGTATACCAGGGAAGCAATCAGGAAGATGGTCCAGCCGGTGAGGTTATTCAGTTTATTATAGAAATTCATGTGCTAAAAACAATTGATGGATACTGCGAATTTAGGAAAAATAAAGAAAGGAAAATTAGTCAATAAATGTTTAATTTTGTGAATATCACAGAAGTCAACAATTACAAGCAACATCAAAGATCAGGATATGAACAGATTAGTTTTATTACGTCATGGACAAAGCACATGGAATAAGGAAAACCGCTTTACTGGCTGGACAGATGTGGGATTGTCAGAAAAAGGCGTTAAAGAGGCCATCGATGCCGGGAAGACATTAAAGGAGCAAGGATTTAATTTCAAACTTGCTTACACATCATACCTGACCAGGGCCATTAAGACCTTATGGCTGACCCTGGAGGAGATGGACCTGATGTGGATCCCTGTTTATAATAGCTGGCGCCTGAACGAAAAACATTATGGCATGTTACAGGGCTTGAATAAGGGCGAAATGGCAGAAAAGTATGGCGCTGAGCAGGTCCTGCAATGGAGAAGGAGCTATGATGTCCTGCCCCCACCCATCCTTGAAGATGACCCACGAAACGCAAAATTCGACCCACGCTACAAGGATCTTGATGATAAAGACATTCCCCGAACAGAATCCCTCAAAGAAGTTATTGAAAGGACGCTGCCCTACTGGAAAGATGAAATCTCACAACAACTGCTTGAACATAAAGAAATATTGGTCAGTGCCCACGGTAACAGCCTGCGGGCAATAGTGAAATTTCTCAAGAATATGCCGGAGGATGAAATCTTGCAATTCAATATCCCAACCGGTATTCCTTATGTATTTGAATTTGATGATGACCTGAACCTGCTTAAAGATTATTTCATCGGCGATGAAGAAGAGATCAAGAAGCTGATGGAACAAGTAGCCAACCAGGCTAAGAAAAAATAACTTACCGATGCATAAACAATGGGTTATACCCGACATTCATGGTTGCCTTAAGACCCTTCGTGCTTTGCTGGACAACCATATTCAACCCAGCAAACATGACTGGCTGTATTTCCTGGGTGATTATATCGACAGGGGACCTGATTCCAAAGGAGTGATTGATTACATTCGCTCGCTGCAGGAAGACCAATATAATATCAGGCTGCTTCGTGGAAATCATGAAGATTATTGCATTCGTTCCTATGAGGAAAAGAAACAGTTCTTAAATGTACTTTTCAGGAAAAATATCATATCCGAATGGAAAAAGTTTGGCGGGAAGGAAACCATGAAAAGCTTTGGCATTAAAAATCCTTCTGATTTACCGGAAGAATATATCCGGTGGATGAAAGAACTGGAATATTACATTGAGCTTGATGATTACCTCATCGTCCATGCCGGTTTTAATTTTTCTGTGGATGACCCCTTTGAAGATGAGCAATCTATGCTCTGGATCAGGGAGTTCAATCCGGATAAAGAAAAACTGAAAGGGAAAAGGGTAATACATGGCCACGTACCGATCGACCTGGAAATGATCTATCACATGAAAGAATATCCCTCCTACCAGTTCATTGATCTGGATAATGGTATTTATATGACCGACAGGGAAGGCTT
>JAUXCL010000137.1 GCA_030618905.1 Bacteroidales bacterium
GAAGTATGCACGATCAATTTGTCAGCAATATTGATTTGTGGAAGGATTTCTTCCAATGCATTGTCAGTAATACAACAGAAATACACATCCGATTCCTGGTCCAGGTCCTCCATGGATGAAATGGCTCCGGCTTTTAAGGCTTGTGCCAGGGTTCGGGCCCTGGCAGGATCCCTTCCGTATACCTGTTTGATTTCACACCCGGCATTCAAAAATACCCTGGAAAGATGTGTGGCTACATTTCCTGTGCCAATGATGGAGATTTTATTTAAACGATTTACTGACATGCCTGTAATGGACGAAAATACAAATTTAAGTTCAATTGTTGATCCTGGACTCAATTAACTTAAACATTATTAAACCTTGATTGTTAATGTAAATGAAAACAACAAACAAAGACGATAGCGGTAATGTCTGGTGGCTATTCAATAAAAGATATTGAGAGATTAACAGGTATCAAGGCCCATACTTTAAGGATATGGGAGAAGCGGTATAATATAGTAAAGCCTGAAAGATCGGACACCAATATCAGGTGTTATAATGATGAAAACTTAAAAAGGCTGCTAAATATATCTATCCTGGTAAAAAATGGTTATAGGATCTCAAAGATTGCAGACCTGGATGACGAACAGATCAATGAGAAGGTCCTGGAGACATCCAGGCTGAGTCACAATTATGCCAGCCAGATTGAAAGTCTCATTGTATCGATGATCGAACTTGACGAAGTGAAGTTTGAGACCGTGCTGAATTCTGTGATCATCAGATTGGGTTTTGAAAGGACTGTTTTTGACATATTATATCCTCTTTTTGAGCGGATTGGAATATTATGGCAGATAGGGTCAATCAATCCCGCACAGGAACATTTTATCTCGAACCTGATCCGGAGAAAAATGTTTGTGGCAATCGACGGGCTGCCACCGCCTTCGTCATCTGATTCAAAGCAATTCATTTTATTCTTACCTGAGTGGGAATTGCATGAGATTGGATTACTGCTTTATGATTACCTGATCCGGAAAAAAGGCCATAAAGTCATATACCTTGGCCAGAGCCTGCCTATGGATGACCTGCTAAGTGTAAGCAAGATAAAAACGCCTGATTATATCCTTACATCCTTTACCGCCGCAATTCCTAAAAATGAACTCCGCTCTTATGTTGACAATATTGCCAATAATTTTCAAGATCAAACGATCCTGATCACCGGCATCCAGGCCTCAGGCTTAACAAACCTGCCTGAAAATGTCCTTCTTTTTCCTTCTACTGCGGAATTTAAAGAAAACATCCTCAAATAGAATTATTGTTAACATATTAACAATACTTTGTTTAACATTTGCCTTTTTCTGGCATTTAGCAGCAAAAAAATATTTATTTTTTATCTGTATGACTTTCAGTCCTTTACTATTCTTATTTAGATTAATTAAAATATATATTGCAAAAAACTTGACTTTGGCTAATCAATTTGTTTAACTTTGCCTCATCGATCATTAAACACTCGAAAAATTACAGTTCATGACAGCAATAGAATTTAACTATAACCTCACCGGAATGCAGAAGCATCTGGAATATTTTGCAAAGCGATTGACCTCAAATGAAAGTGATGCTCATGATCTTTTGCAGGAGACCTATTTAAAAGCACTGGTTTTCAGGGAAAAATTTGTTCAAAAAACCAATTTCAAAGCCTGGTTATTTACCATTATGAAGAACATCTTTATTAATAATTACCGCAGGAATGTCAGGGCCAGAACACTTATTGACACCACCGACAATTTATACCATCTCAACAGTTCAGGTGCAGCAATAAGCATCACTCCAGAGTCGAGGATTTTTGAGCAGGAAATAAGGCAAACCATTGAGGCCCTTGAGGATGACCACAGGATCCCTTTTGAAATGCATACACAGGGATTTAAATACAAAGAAATTGCAGAAGCCCTTGACATCTCCATTGGAACTGTAAAAAGCAGAATTTTCTTTGGGAGAAAAAAATTAATGGCTTCGCTTAAGGATTATAATAATTGATTATACATTTTGGGTTAATGTATAAAAGCCTTCCGAGCAGGGAGGCTTTTTTTTTAGAATAATTCCTGGATCTCTTTCTTGATAAAGATCAATGCTGTGCCAATGGCCTGGTTACCCCCGGCCATTCCTTTTTCAATGACTGCCTGTCCCAGGTCAGTACCCATGGCTTCTTCCGGCAACTCCGCGTAAGTAGTATGAATTAGCTTTATGACATCTTCCTTGGCATTTTTCACCAATTCCCAGGCCTGTGATGAAATATACAATTGCTGGCTCAGGTTATGCTGAAACTCTTCTCTCACAATGGCTATAATCTTATTACGCAGCTGGTCAGCATTCAGGACCGGGTTGCCTGCCCTGACCACCAATCCACTGGGAGAGATCCTTTCAAGAAATAATGTAATACGCTCATAAGCTTGCAGGCGAATCGGCAATACTGTCTTCTGCCCTTTTTCCCTGATCTTCAACTCTTGTTTCTTTACCTGGTTATCCAGGAAAACTTTGATAAAATAATAGATAACGACGAACATGACCATTGAGGGCAGGAGGTACTTCAGGATTTCCAGGAATGCATTCATAAGGATTGATTTAAAGGTTTGGAATACAAAAGTAATTATTCATTGTTATTTTTTAAACAGATGTGCTAAAATTACTACATTTGTTTCTCTTTTGTGAATTATAGATATATTGACATGGAAATTCTATCTGAAAGGTTAAGGTCATTATCCGAATCGGAAACCCTTGCCATGACCAGGAAGAGCAGGGAATTAAAAGACCAGGGCATTGATGTGATCAACCTGAGCATTGGTGAACCGGATTTTAACACACCTGATTTTATCAAAGATGCTGCCATACAAGCCATTCATGATAACCATACCCACTATGCTCCTGTGTCGGGGTATTATGAGTTGCGTGAAGCTATCGCTGCGAAGTTAACCCGGGATAACCACCTGCAATACAAGCCCGAACAGATTGTTGTCTCCGGGGGTGCCAAACAATCCATTGCCAATGCTGTATTAAGCCTTGTCGGGCCGGGAGATGAGGTGATCGTACCTGCTCCGTATTGGGTTTCTTATAAGGAGATCATCAAACTGGCCCAGGGAACGCCTGTTTATATCCAGGCAACGATTGACCATGATTTCAAGATTACTCCTGGGCAATTAGAAGCAGCCATCACCGATAATACTAAAGTACTGCTTTACAGCAGTCCTTGCAACCCAACAGGATCTGTTTATTCCAGGGAGGAGTTAAAAGGCATTGCGGAAGTGATTGCCAAACATCCTCAGATCTTCATCATCTCAGATGAGATTTATGAATTGATCAACTTTGCAGGCAAGCATGAAAGCATCGCACAATTTGACTTTATTCGCGACCAGGTGGTCACCATCAACGGGGTATCCAAGGGATTTGCCATGACCGGGTGGCGTGTCGGATACATGGCTGCACCGATCACAATTGCCAAAGCCTGCGATAAACTTCAAGGCCAGGTTACCTCTGCCACCTGTTCCATATCTCAGTATGCTGCGCTGGAAGCCATTAAGATCGACCCCTATAAATCTGAAGAGATCCAATCCATGATCAGGATTTTCCATGAGCGGCGGGACCTTATACTGGAACTCCTTAAAGATATTCCAGGATTCAGGACCAATGTTCCGGAAGGGGCATTTTATGTCTTTCCGAACATCAAATATTATTTTGGCAAAAGCAATGGCTCATTTACGATCAATAATGCGAAGGATGTATGCTTGTATATTCTTGAACAAGCTCATGTTGCACTCGTTCCCGGAGATGCTTTTGGCAACCCGAATTGTGTCAGGCTCTCCTATGCAGCATCAAAAGAGCTCTTGATAGAGGCTGTCAGAAGAATAAAAGATGCCCTGAAGGCATTTGCATAGAAACAATCACCCAATCAATTTGTTATTTTCAGGAAAAATTGACAAATCATGGCCAAGCACGATAGATTCAAGGAAATTTTCAGTGATTTCAACAACCTGAATGTCATGATCATCGGTGACGTGATGGTGGATGCATATCTCTGGGGTAATGTTGACCGCATTTCACCGGAGGCACCGGTACCCATTGTTGCCGTGAAACAAAGAGAAGAAAGGCTTGGGGGAGCGGCCAATGTGGCATTGAACATCAAGTCAATGGGTGCCAATCCCATTCTATGTTCAGTGATTGGTGAGGATAACAAGGGAGATGTATTTTTGAAATTATTGGAAGATGACGGCCTTGAAACAATCGGAATATGCCAGAGTGACCAAAGGATCACCACCACCAAATTCAGGATTATCGGTAACAAAACGCAGCTACTGAGGGTTGATGAGGAAATCACCTCTGATTTAAATAACAGGGATACGGATAAGCTCATTTACCAGGTATATCATATTATCGATGATAAGAAAGTGGATATCATCATCTTCCAGGATTATGACAAAGGGGCGATAACCCGTAAGGTCATCTCAAAGGTCATTGCCCGGGCGAATGAGAAGAATATCCCTGTTGCTGTAGACCCAAAACGGAAGAATTTCCAAAAGTATAAAAGTATATCCCTGTTTAAGCCCAACCTGAAGGAATTGCAGGAAGGACTGAAGACCGAATTCAATCATAAAGACATCAAAGAATTGAACCAGGCGGTCCTGAGGTTACAGGAAAGCCAGAATATACAGCATGCATTGATCACCTTATCTGAAGACGGTTTGTATATCAGTTCCCGGCAGAGCAACCAGCGGATCATTCATTCCGTGCCAGCTCATGTAAGGTCGATTGCAGACGTGAGTGGAGCCGGTGACACCGTCATCAGCATTGCTGCTTTATGTTTGGCCAGTGATTGCTCACCTTTTGAAATTGCGTTTATTTCCAACCTTGCAGGTGGACTTGTTTGTGAGGAAGTAGGCGTGGTCCCCATCCAAAAAGAGAAGTTACTGCTGGAAGTCCAGCAAATGGAATTATCCTGAGAATAAAAAATATTATTAAGTTTGCAAATTCATTTGAGTGGACGGTAATAATTCCCTGCTCTTTGCGTTAAGAACATGAATAAATAAGAAGATCCTTGAGGTTATCGAAGTACATATTGACAGGTTTAATTGTTTGTTTTTTCATTTTGCAAGGACAGAAGGTGTATGCGCAAAAGAAAATAATGAACCTGCCAACCTATAATTATTCAAAGTATCATTTTGGCTTTCTCCTGGGACTAAACCAGATCAATTTCGTGGTCAAGACCAAATCGGATTTGAGCCAGGTGGTTTATGATTCAACCCATTCCCCTGATATATTTGCAGATTCACTTCGCATCCTGGGTATCAACTCAGACCCAACATTGGGTTTCACCATCGGTATTGTTGGGAACTTACGTCTGGGTAAATATTTTGACCTTCGCTTTATCCCCTCCTTGTCTTTTGGGGAGCGTTACCTGAATTACACCTTCCTCAGGTATTTTAACGGTACACCGAGTGTGGTTGAGATCAAGAAATCTGTCACCTCAACCTTTGTTGAATTTCCATTGGATATCAAATACAGGTCGAAACGTATTGGTAATTTCGGAGCTTACTTATTAGCAGGTGTCAAGTACAGTATGGACCTGGCCACCAATAAGGCCAAGAAGACTGATGACCCTACCCAGAAGCTGGTCCGCTTAAACCGGAGGGACTTCTCATTGGAAGGGGGTATTGGCTTTGACTTTTATAATGCCTGGTTCAAGTTTGGAATTGAGTTAAAGATGTCGTATGGCCTTACGGACATCCTGGTAAGGGAAAATAATGTGTATACCAGTGGAATTGACAAATTCAGATCCAAAATGTTCCAACTTTCCTTTACCTTTGAATAATCCATTCAAATAGCATATCATGACAGTTCCTGAAGAAAAATCAGACCTCTACCAACTTATGGTGGAAAAAGGTTGTTTAAAGCAACAAGTATATCAAAACACCTATGAGACCTTCCAAATGCTGAAAAAAGTTTTGGAAAAGATGATCAAAAAGTACCAGTTAAAAAAGATCAAATCAGAATACCAGGTCCCTTTGGAGTTGAAAGAAAAAAGCCGGAATGAATTTGAGCTCCGGGTGGCTGGTGATGTACTCATCTTTTTAATGCACACCAATGTGTTTGAGTTTCCCAGGGATCATTTTATCCACAAGACATCATATGTGAAGGAAGACAGTACGCGTTCTTATTGCGGTATTATCAACATCTTCAATTTCTTAAATGATTCTTTCAAATTCCACAGGGTAAATGATATCGGTTATCTTATTGGCAGGCTATTCATCAACAAGGATTTACATTTTCACCTCGACGGAAAGAAGGAATTACGGTTGTTGCCAAACAACTTTGTCGACACGGTGATTGACGAAAAAAAGATGGAACAGATCATCGAAGCTGCCATCAGGTATATCATTGGATTTGATCTCCTGACACCTCCTTATGCTTCCGTAAAGGAAGTCAGGGTTGGGGATATCATCACTGCCATGGACAGCATGTCATTAAAGACGGGCAAGCGGCTTGGTTTTAAGTTCCAGGCGGATCTGGAAGATATTGAAAAATAAAATTTGAAATTTTTTTGCCGGATTAAAAAAAACTTTTAAATTTGCACTCCCAAAATAGCGGCCCGTTCGTCTAGCCAGGTCAGGACGCCAGGTTTTCATCCTGGTAACAGGGGTTCGAATCCCCTACGGGCTACA
>JAUXCL010000135.1 GCA_030618905.1 Bacteroidales bacterium
CCTATTTCCGGCCAGTCAGGCTATCCTTTTCCCCGACATACAACCTGCACTATGCGCAGCTTGCAAAATCACTAACTGATATTCCAATCATCTCTGTGGGTGGTTTCCGGAATTCGACAGACATTATTGATGCCATTGAAAATGACAAGACAGACATCGTTGGAATGTCCAGACCTTTCCTATGTGAACCGGATCTGGTCAGGAAAATGATTCAACATAAATCCTGGGTATCCGAATGCATAAACTGCAACTATTGCGCAGTGATGTGTGATTCCGGAAATCCCACAAAATGTTACCAACCTAAAAAAAGGAGGAATCATGAAACTTTTCAATCAATTGACCGACATAATCAGCCGTAATATTGACTGGCCGGATGAAATCAGGCCTGAAGACAGGCTGAAAGATGATCTCGAGATCGATTCATTGGATGTGATCCTGATCATCAATGAGATCGAAGATGAATTTGATATAACTATTGAACAGCAAGAAATCCGTTGTCTGAGTACAGTCCAGGATATTGCAGACAAACTCAGACAAAAACTGGAACTTAAGGCTGTCGCATAAAACTCAAGGACATGTTAAATACAGCGTTTTACGAAAAATTCCGGCTTGATGACAGTGTTGCCAGGCAGGCCGGTTTCAATCCCTACTATCCTTTGTTGAAGTCGGGATTGGATGAGCTTGTTAAGATTGGGGATCATGAATTCGTTGATCTGGCTTCCAATAATTACCTTGGGCTGGCTAATGACCCCCGTGTTAACAAGGCTGCCAAGGCAGGTATTGATAAGTATGGTGTATCATTATGTGCCACGCCTATAGCTTCCGGATACAGTGAATTGTTCCGGGAAGCCGAGCAAAAGTTGTCAGATTTTATGGGTCTGGAAGATGCTGTTATTTTTCCTTCCTGTTACCAGGCCAATAATGGCCTCTTCCCTGCAATTACCGAACCTGAGGATTTGATCCTGGTAGACCGCTATGCGCATGCTTCATTACTGGAGGGGATCAAAGCTTCAAGTTGCCCTTTCAGGTTATTCAGGCATAATGATATGGATCACCTGGAGAACCTGTTGATGCGTAAAAGAAGTGGCGGACAGGTATTTGTAGTGACAGAATCTGTTTTCTCAACAGAAGGCAGAATAGCTCCCTTTAAAACGATCAATTCACTTTGCCGAAAATATGGAGCTATCCCCGTGGTAGATGATTCCCATGGTATTGGGGTGATTGGCAGCGATGGAAGTGGGATATTAAGCCATTCAGGGATCTCAGATTATGATGGCATTTACACGGCATCATTGGGAAAAGCCCTGAGTGCATCCGGAGGAATGATCGGGGGCAAGAAATCCCTGATTCGTTATCTTCGATACAGTACATCGCACCTGATCTATTCAACAGCGATCCTGCCTGCATCTCTAATGGCATTGCTTAAAGTTTTATCTATCATCAGGGATGATTTTGAGCCTATATCAAAAAGAATGTGGTCATATGCCCACTGCTTGCGGGATGGGCTGAACCGTGAAGGATTTAACCTGACCAATAGCCAGGCACCTATCAATTCGATCAGGGCAGGGAATTCCGTTGAGACTTTAACGCTGGCGAAATGGTTTTATGAACAGGGGATATTGACAACCGCTTTTGTTTACCCCTCGGTGCCTGAAAGGGAGGGACGGATCAGGATTATAGCCGGTGCAAATTTCAGGGAATCTACCATTGAGCATGTGTTAAATTGTGTAAGTAACTATCAAAGTATCCTGGTATGAAATGTACATTGATCATAAATCCACTTTCAAAGGGTGGTAAATCCATGAAGCACTTTGAATCCATACTTAAGACCTGCAGGGAAAATAAGTTGGATACTGAATACGTATTTGCTTCTACTTTTGATACGATAAAAGCCTTGTCAAGAGCTGCTAATCTGAAGGGTGTAGACAGGGTAGTGGCTGTGGGTGGAGATGGCACTATCAATGCGGTGCTCAATGGTTTTTACGATGATACCGGAAAGAAAATATCTCAAAGTAAATTTGCGGTGATCTATACAGGTACCAGTCCTGACTTTTGCAAAAGCTATGGTATCTCACTCAAGCATGAAGAGGCTATCCAAAGCCTGGTAAATGGATCAGTTAAGAAAATAAGACCTGGTAAGATACATTTTCATCGAAAGAATGGAAGTAAGGGCCTTGAAACGCGTTATTTTGCCTGTTGTGTCAATGCAGGGATTGGTGCCGGTATTGCCCGGGATGCAAATCGTATCCGGAAATATACCGGGGATTTCGGGGGTACCTTTATTGCTTTATTGAAAAACTTATTGGTGTTCAAGTCGAAGAAAATATTCCTGGAGATGGACCATGAGTGCGACTGCATTGAGAATACGGTAAATATTTCTATCGGAAGGACACCGTATATCGCTTCAGGTATTAAGGTTCAGGATAATGACATATTGAATGAAGACCATTTCTACGTGCTGATTGCCAGAAGCCTTTCCATATTTAATTTACCAGGTCTGATCAGGCAGATCTATTCAGGCAAGATTGAAAATCGGGAGTATTTAAAACTGAGCAAGGGAATGAACATTATGCTCAATTCAGATGAGCCTGATATTGAAGTGGAGTTTGATGGAGACCCGGCAGGATATCTTCCTTGCAATATTGAATTGGCTGATGAATCCATAGATCTGATAACCAACTAGATGTGAACCCTTCTGCTACGGGTTTTGCATTAGTACAGGAAAAACTTTACCCAATAATCAAAAACAATGAACTTTATTGATATTCCTACCGAACAAACAACAGCGGCTACGGACTTTATTCTGGGGATATTAGCAGTTTGGTCAGCTTATAAAATCTATAAAGCAGGCCATCATACATCACCTGTAAAAGCCAGGATCTGGAAATGGGTTTTTATTTTATTAGCTCTTGCAGCATTTTTCGGCGCAATAGCGCACGGATTTCAGATGGATGAAAGAATCAATTTCATCTTGTGGCAACCACTTAATCTTGCACTGGGGCTTGGTGTTTCCTTGTTTGCGGCGGGTGCCATACTTGATTTGAGACAAGGATCCATGCCAAAAGGTATTGTCCCGGGATTGTTGGCTCTGGGTGTTATCTTTTATTTTATCACTGTACTCATTCCGGGATCTTTCCTTGTTTTTATAATTTACGAAGCTGTAATAATGCTTTTTGCATTGACAGCATACTTCGTTCTGGCTTTAAGGCACAAGCTTCACGGAGCATGGTGGATGGTTTCAGGTGTTTTTATTTCGATTATCGCAGCAGTTATACAAGCCACTGAATCTGTAAATGTCAAGATGATCTGGGAGTTTGACCACAATGGAATTTTTCACATTGTACAAATGATTGGAATTGTGGCTCTCTTAAATGCTTTGCTGATTGATTTTAAGTCTTGTAAAAGCATTTAGGGTGTCAAGTTCCCTTCACGCTTCCCTCTTCACGCTTCACGCATAAAAAACCCCACAGCGGTCACTGCGGGGCATAGTATTCATTAAAAAACAGTTGACGTCATGAAAACAATATATATCGTTTCCATGAAAATCCAGCATAAATTTACAATGATTTATTCAAAAAGTCAATATTTTTAATCATCCAGTATCCTTTTGTTGTGACGAGTGACGAGTGACGGGTGACGAGTCGTGACCAGCATCTTGCATCCTGTATCCTGCACTCCTTGATTATTCCCCTGAAATGCACTATATTTACAAGTCTGCTCACGATATTTGATATTCCTGCCCTGCCAGATACTCCATACACTTATTATTAACCCAAACCTTAAAATGATGAAAAAATATCCAGCATTTATTGTCGTATGCGTTATAACCGTTTTATTCCTGACATCCATGGCCATCGTCCATCATAAAAATCTTCAGGACCTGCCCGCTGGCGATGCACAAAATTTTAACATGGATATTCCACAGGCTGACCTGCAAAAATATTATCAAGGCAAGATCACCATTAAGCTTAAAGAGGGGATTGGAGATTTTTCACTTAAGGAAGGAGATATAATCCTTGGAGTTCCATCCCTTGATGAAAAATTATCCCGTTTTGAAGTAAACCAATTTAAAAAAAGATTTACTTATAACCCGGAAAAACTCAAACCAGGAATGCCCGACCTGTCAAGGATCTATCAAATAAACTTTCCCAAAGAATATAGTGTTGGTTCAGTTGTCAGGGCGTTTTCAAATGATTCGAATGTTGAGTATGCTGAGCCTATACCCATCAACTATAAATGCGAAATTCCTGATGATGAACTATACGACCAGATGTATCATCTGCCACTGATCGAGGCTCCCCTGGCATGGGATATTCATCATGGGGAAAACGGGCCTGAAATTATAATAGGGATCGTTGATGATGCGGTCGACTGGCGGCATGTGGCCCTGGTAGATAATGTCTGGGAAAACCTTGGTGAAGATTTTGATGGCGATGGACATGTCATAGAATATGATGGAGCTGACTGGATCTTCGACCCTGATGATGAAAATGGCGTTGATGATGATGGCAATGGCAGGATAGATGACTTCGTGGGATGGGATTTTATTAATGAAAACGGGGAACAGGACAATGATCCATCACCCGATATCTCAGCACAGGACCATGGCACGCATTGCATTGGCATTGCCAATGGCAGGACAAATAACATGTTGCTGATTGCATCTATTGCCTGGAACGTAAAATTTGTTACAGCCAAAGTAGATCAGGATGGAGGTCAATATTTAGATTATGATCCTTACGAGGCCATCATCTATGTGGCAGAACTTGGCGCAGATGTGATTACTAATAGCTGGGCTGGAAGTTTATATTCCGAAGCAAATAGAGAATCAATTGAATATGCTCAAAATCTTGGCAGTTTAGTTGTGGCAGCTGCCGCTAATGAAAATGATGAAGTTCTGATGTACCCTGCCAGTTATCCCGGAGCTGTTTCAGTTGCTGCAACCAGCCACCTTGACCTTAAGGCCAGTTTCTCCTCTTATGGGATTGGTGTTGATATATGCGCTCCGGGAGTTAATATCCTTAGCCTGAAACCGGATAATTCCACACAATATATGTCAGGCACTTCCATGGCCACTCCGCTTGCCGCAGGATTATTTGCCCTGGCAAAGTCATATTATACCGGGTGGACTAATGAATCAATAATTGAACAGGTATGTGCAACTGCTGATGATATCGATTACCTGCAACCATACCTTTCAAACAAGCTTGGCTACGGTCGTATTAATGCACACCAGGCCCTGACAATAACCAACCCTTCAACTCAGCAGGAATTGAAGCTCAGGTTACATAATTCGTCACTGGCTGATAATAATGGCAATGGTGTTTTTGAACCAGGTGAAATGGTTTATATGGGTATTAAGATGATGAACTGGGCCGTGGGAGTAGACACTGTTCCGGTAACATTTACACTTTCATCGAATAGCCCTTATGTGACCCTTATTGATACAACCACTACAGTAGATGCTCCAAGTGATAACTTTTTTGATGCAGACAGCGCTTTTATTTTCCAGATCAGCAATGATCTTGATTCAACAAAATTGGTCGCTTTTACTGTTTCAGCAGAATCAAGTCTGCCACTTCCCCTGGAAGATGAATGGACTTTTGAGAAGCTGATAAACCAATCCGGGGTGTTTGTATATCAGGGCATTGGATCCGGTAATGCTTATAGTGGTGAATATATCAGGGACTTTTTAATAAGTAATAGCCTTCCGGTTTATTATACCCAAACTTTTCCAGGCTCATTAAATGGGTTTGATGCTGTTTTTCTGTCTTTTGGAAATTATGGACAATCATTAACAAATGGAACCGGGATCCCCTATGAAGTAACTTTAATTATTGCTGATTATCTATATAATGGTGGTTATCTATATGAGGATTGCGGATCATTTTTTGGTTATATGGCCTACTTTGATTATTCAAACCTTGAGGAAATGGGTGAATTATTCTCCGTGGATACATTAATTACACCAATGGTACAAAATGAAATAGATACGCTCAGCGGACTTCCAGGGTCGTTGGCCGAAGGATTAGTGTTCACAGAATCATCCCAAACGCCCAGTTATTATATTGATATTATGGAGCCTGACAGTAATGGAGTGGCCATGTTTGTAGAAAATGATCATGGAATTGTGGCCGTGCAGGGCGAAGGAGAGTATGGACAGAAAACGGTTTGTTTCTCTTATTCCATTGAGCACCTTGAGGACACATTGGGCCAGAGAGATCTGTTATTGGCAAGAATTGCTGAGTTTTTTGGACTGCTTACGGTAAACATTGAAGAACCTTTAATTAAGGATGAAAAATTATCAATGATTCATTATCCGAATCCTGTAAGTGAAATGATTAATATTAAGTATGAGGTATCTGATCCTGGGTTGGTAAGGCTTGCGATTTATGATATTCATGGCAAAGAAGTTAACAGGCTTGTAGATGAAGCTAAACCCGCAGGTGAATACTTACACCATACGGATGTATCAGATTTGCCTGCAGGATTATACATTGCCATGCTGAGAGTGGGGGGGGAAATTGTCACACAAAAAATATTAGTGGTTCATTAAGCGTGAAGGGAAATCCGGGCTATTATCTACTGAAGGTAGCCACACATAAGGTTAAAGTTATAAAAATCTTCCTATTCCCGGTAGCGATGACCCAGCTATTCCCCGCACCGTATCCTGAGTTGTAGAAAACCCCTGAAATATTTGGAGCTGGGACCTATCTGTACTATCTTTCCTCTATA